>RPQK01000469.1 GCA_003819755.1 Acidobacteriota bacterium
AGACGACTACAGCTGCCCGATCGCTCCGAATCCTGTTAATCCTGTTAATCCTGTCTAAAAACCGCTGAGGATTTATCCGCGAATTACACGAATGACACGAATTGACATCCCTTCAATTCGTGTCATTCGTGTAAGCCGGTTGCCATCCGCAAGACCAACGATGACCGCCTGATGTGGTAAAATTGCGCATCCTGACTACTTTTGGGATGGGAACTACCCGGCATTCCGTTTTCCGGAGGATTGGACTTGCCCCAGATAAGAGAAGTGCGTGCCGTCAAGATTACTTTCGCCCGTGGAACAGGCTTCCACTCGGAACTGAAACAACGTGTTGAGCGGTATTTTAAAGAACGAGGCATAGGGACGACAGGAGACGCCCGGATCTTCGTCAAGTCGGCCATTATTCTGACGGCGATGGCTGCCAGCTACATCTTCCTGGTTTTCTTCGCTGCCTCCTGGCCAGGAGCGCTGCTGGGCGTCTTAGCCATGTCGCAGACGCTGGCCCTCGTCGGACTGAACATTCAACACGACGGAAACCACGGAAGCTACTCGAAGAGCAAGCGGGTCAACTGGGTCATGGGTTTCACCATCGACGTGATCGGCGGAAGCCATTTTCTCTGGCGCCAGAAACACAACATACTGCACCACACTTATACGAACATCGATGAACTGGACGACGACCTTCACACCACGGTCTTGCTTCGTTTCAGCCCCGACCAGAAGCTACGGCCCTGGCACCGTTTTCAACACTGGTACGCGTTTCCGATCTACAGCCTTCTGACCCTGTCCTGGGTGACCGTCGGCGACGTCCGCAAGTTGATCACGGGCCGCATCGGGAACTACCGCCTCAATCCCCTGTCATGGAAGGATCTGACGCTCTTTGTGGTGATGAGATCGCTCTACTTCTGCCTGGCGCTGGGTCTTCCCCTCTACCTGCATCCGGTGTCTTACGTTTTGGCCGCTTTTCTGGGAGTGCATCTTCTGCTGGGTTTCACGCTCGCAATGGTCTTTCAGCTGGCTCATACTGTCGACGGCAACACATTTCCGGCGCCGGTTCCGGGGACGTCGAAAATCGAAAACGAGTGGGCCATTCATGAGATCGAGACAACCGCCGACTTTGCCCGGGCTAATCCCTTGGTCTCGTGGTATCTGGGGGGCTTGAACTTTCAGATCGAGCACCACCTTTTCCCGCGGATCTGTCATGTGCACTACCCGGAAATCAGTAAGATTGTCGAAGCCACCTGTGTCGAGTTCGGGATCTCCTACCTCGCCTTTCCGTCCATCTTTGCGGCGGTCAAGGCACACGTTAAACACCTGAAGGCAATGGGGAGGGCCCCAGTCTCATCGCCAGCGCCGGGAGAGCCTCAGATCGTGGGCGAGGCACCCGATTCTGTCCGGGGGGCAAGCAACTAATTCCTCGCTCGCTTGTCACCCGCTTTTCACCCCTTTGTTGTCTGGTGTACCGATTTGGTAAGCTCCTTGTAGAACCCTTCATGGCCAACGGCAACGATCAAAGGGCCGAAGACCAGCGCGGCAGCGGTCACTACGAGGAAGAACAGGAAGTAGAGGCGCCGGGCAAGCCGGAGAGCCGGCCAACTGTAGTCGGCATCGGCGGGTCCGCCGGCGCGCTTAAGGCGCTCGTCGCCTTTTTTGAGGCTGTACCTCGCGAAACCGGCATGGCGTTCGTGGTCGTCGTCCACCTTTCTCCCGAACACGAGAGCCTCCTTCCGGAGCTCCTGCAACGATCTGCCTCAATGCCTGTGACCCAGGTGACCCGACGAACCCGGCTGGAGCCCAATCATGTCTACGTGATCCCGCCCGCCAAGAACCTGCAGCTTACGGACAGCCATCTTGCCATTTCCGAGCAAGACCCCGGGGGTCGGCGCATGACAGTTGACTTCTTCTTCCGAACGCTTGCCTACAATCACCCTGACAGTGTGGGCATCATCCTCTCGGGCGGCGGAACAGACGGCACCGTGGGCATGAAGGCGATCAAGGAGCAAGGCGGCTTGCTTCTGGTTCAGGATCCCGAAGAGGCGGAGTTTGAGTCGATGCCGCGCAGTGCGATCGGCACGGGACTCGTCGACTTTGTCCTTCCTGTCCGCGGGCTGGCGCGCACGGTCGTCGAGTTGCACCAGAGCGGGAAAGGGGTCCGCCGATTCAGGCAGGCGGAAGAGGTGCCGACTGGTGAGGAAGCGCTCCTGGAACGCATCCTGGTGCACGTACGTGACCAGACAGGGCATGATTTCGAAGGCTATAAACCCAACAATGTGTTGCGGCGGGTCGCACGAAGAATGCATGTGAACCACGTCTCGGATTTACAGGCCTACCTCGGTGTTCTCCGGGAGAATCGAGAAGAAGCACGCGGCCTTCTGAAAGATCTGCTAATCAGCGTCACCAATTTCTTCCGGGATACCGAGGCCTTTGGGGCTCTTGAGACACAAGTCATTCCGACGCTCTTTGAGGGCAAAGGGGCCGATGGGGAGGTACGCGTCTGGGTGGCTGGCTGCGCAACCGGCGAGGAAGCCTACTCGGTTGCGATGTTGCTACTGGAACACGCTGCCAGGCGAGGCTCCTCCCACCGTGTGCAGATTTTCGCCTCCGATATTGATGGGGACGCCCTTGCCCGTGCCCGGGAAGGTTGTTACCCCGAGGCGATCCGGGCCGATGTCAGCGAAGAGCGGCTACGCCGCTTCTTCGTTCGCGAGGGGGACTATTACCGGGTGGGGAAGGAGGTCCGCGATCTGGTGATTCTCACCGAGCACAGGCTGCTGAAGGACCCACCTTTTTCGAGGCTCGATCTGGTCTCGTGCCGGAATCTTCTGATCTACCTGCAGAGCGACTTGCAGAAGAAGATCTTCGCTCTGTTCCATTACGCGCTCCGGCCGGGGGGGTTCCTTTTCCTGGGAAGCGCCGAGGGCACCGAGGGCGTTCAGGAACTGTTCACCACGATTGACAAGAAGCAGCGTATCTTCCGACGTCAGCCGTCAGTGTCGAGATCGAGGCCGCTGCCTGGTCTTCCTCTGGGGGCCTCATCTTCCAGGCTCAGCGGACTGCGGGAACCGGCCCGACCCGAGCCCCCCAGGTCCGCCAAGGATGGTCGGCTGCACTTTGAAGCTCTCGAGCTGTATGCGCCTCCGAGCGCTCTCGTCGACGAGCAATCAAGAATTGTCCATCTCTCAGAGTCGGCAGGCCGCTATCTGGGGGTACCGGCCGGCAGCCCGACCAGCAACATCAATAAGATGATTCGCAAGGAATTGCGAGCGGAATTGCGCACCGCGCTCTACCAGGTCCGCCGGAACCGGGTCCCTTTCCTCTCCATCCCAGTTGAAACGCAGCTCGATGGCGAACCCCGACTCGTCCGTCTCTTTGTTCGGCCGGCGGACCGGGAACAGATGGGGGCCTTTGCGCTGGTCATCTTCCTGGAAACGGACGATTCTGGGAAGGCCGCACGCTCCGGCGACCCCGACCTCAGAATCGGTCATCTGGAGGAGGATCTCGACCTTACGAGGGAACGCCTGCAGACGACCATCGAGGACTTTGAGTCACGGGAGCAAGAGCTCAGGGCGGCTAACGAGGAACTGCAGTCGACCAACGAAGAGTACAAGAGCACCCTCGAGGAACTGGAGACCAGCAAGGAGGAACTGCAATCGATCAATGAAGAGCTCCACACAGTCAACCAGGAGCTCAAGGACAAGCTGACTGAGATCAGTGCCGCCAACAACGACATCAAGAACCTGATGGAAGCGTCTGATGTCCCCATGCTCTTCCTGAACCGGGAGCTGCAAATCACTCGTTACACGCCGGCGCTGACCCGGCTTTTCAACGTGATACCGGCCGATCATGAGCGGCGGGTTGACCACGTCACCCATCAGCTGCTGTACCCACAGATGGCCGGCGACACCGAGGAGGTGCTCAAGAACCTGCAGCCAATCGAGCGCGAGGTGACAGACCAGGCGGGGAATTGGCACCTGGTGCGAATCCTTCCTTACCGGACGGTCCAGAACGTCGTTGACGGGATCGTTCTTACCTTCGTCGACATCACCGGGATAAAGCAAGCGGAGGAGCGGCTTCGCCGCCACGAGGAGCGTCACCGACTGCTGGTTGCGGGCGTGAAAGAGTACGCGATCTTCATGCTCGACAAAGATGGCAATATCGCCACCTGGAACGAGGGAGCACAACGGATCTTCGGCTATTCCGAAGAAGAAGCGATAGGCCGCCCAGGCCAAATCCTCCTGTCGAGTGAGAGCGCCGACATGTCCGAAGAGGAGATGGAAAAGGCGCGACGGGAGGGCGAGGCGATCTTCGAACGGAGGCATGTCCGGAGCGATGGAACGACCTTCTGGGGCAGCGGTGTCTTGACCGCACTTTTCGCCTCAGAGGGCCGTTTCACAGGCGTTGCGAAGGTCTTGCGTGACAACACGCAGCGCCGGAAGGCGGCCGGGGCGCTCGAAGAGAGCCAGCGGCAGCTTCGCGCACTCAATGAGAGGCTGGAACAGCGGGTTGCCGAACGGACGGCCGAGCTGGAAGGCAAATCCCGGCAAGTCCACAGGCTCAGCTCCGAGCTTGTGATTGCCGAGCAGCGTGAGCGGCGCCGGATTGCGCAGGTGTTGCACGACGACGTGCAACAATTGCTCTACAGCATCAAGATGAAGCTCGTCATGGTGAGCGACGAGTTCCAGCCGGGTGATCCGTCTAGATTGGCCGGTCTGGCCCGCGATGCCGCCAATCTCCTGACTGACGCGGTTCGTCGAACCAGGCAGCTCACGGTCGACTTGAGCCCCCCGGTTTTGCGGGACGAGGGCCTCGTCGAGGCGCTCAACTGGCTGGCCCACCAGATGGAGGAGCTTCATGGGTTGCGTGTCCGCCTGGAGGCAAAACAACGCATTGCGATTGGCAGGGAGGATATGCGTATTCTCCTGTTCCAGGTCGTCCGGGAGATTCTTTTCAACGTTGTGAAGCATGCGAAGACCGACGAGGCCGTTGTGGAGTTGAGCGAAGATACCGACGCTGTCTGTGTCGAGATCCACGATGGGGGCGTCGGGTTCGAGGTCAAAGAGCGCCTCAGCCGGCTGGGCGCGCAGGAGGGTGTCGTTGGATTGGTTGGCGCCCGCGAGCGCCTCGCGCTCTTTGGGGGCAGCCTGGAGATCGAATCCCAGCCTGGGGGTGGAACACGGGTCACTGTGATCGTTCCTCTGGCATTCAACAAGGGGTTGCTCAGCTCAGCACCGGAGGTTTCATGAAGGTTTACCGGCTCTTCATCGTCGAGGACCACCCGATTACAAGACAGACCTTGTGCGAATTTCTCGAGAGAGTTCCCGATTTGACCGTGGTCGGGACGGCAGCCTCAGCCGAAGAGGCGCTCAAGCAACTCGGTGACTCTGTGAAGTATGACCTGCTGTTGGTCGACGTGTCCCTGCCGGCAATGAGCGGGATCGAGTTCGTCGGCGAGGTGCGGAAGATAGCTCCCGATTCGCGCTGCGTGATGCTCTCCGGCCATGATGACATCACGTATGTCAACCGTGCCCTGGCCGCCGGAGCGCGAGGATATCTCTTGAAGGGGAACCCTGACGAATTAGTCGTCGGAATTCGCGAGGTTATGGCCGGGAGGACATTTTTCAGCGCCGACCTGGCCGCAAAGCTCGACAAGAACGTCGAATCCTTTTCATCCACTAGCCGATAGCCCCGCGCGTTTCCGAGAGCGGCGATCTGCCGCGAAGACAAGGCAGCCCGGGCAAGTCCACCTGTCGGGACGTTTATTGTATCTGTAAGAGGTCTGCTTCTATATAATAACTTCACTCTGAGTGGCTCCGCGAACTTGTCTCACCGGTCGGGGGAATCTCGCCCGGAAGGAGGAGTTTTGAGTAGGGACGGGTCAATCTCGAGGCTCTAGAGATGAATGATTTCTGTGTGGTCGGTCTCGGTGCATCAGCAGGCGGGTTAGCCGCGCTCAAACTGATGCTCGAGCACCTCCCCGGGCAGACGGGAGTGGCTTTCGTGCTGGTCCAGCACCTGCCCGCCGATCATCGGAGCGCCCTGGTGGAGCTGCTTCGCCCCGCTGCCAAAACGCCGGTTTCGGAAGCGTCTAACGGAACAGTGCTGGAGCCCGACCACTTTTACGTCTGCCCTGCCAACGCGAATATCGCTTTGGAAGACGGCGTGATCCGGCTGGTCCCCTTGACCGAGGCCCAAAAAGGGCACATGTCCATCGACGCGTTTTTCTGCTCGCTGGCCGGGGATCAGCAGCAAAGAGCCGTGGCTGTTGTTCTTTCGGGCACCGGTTCGGATGGCGCCGCCGGGTTGCGGGCGGTCAAGGCGGCCGGCGGTCTCACCTTCGCGCAGGATCCGGAGACGGCCCAATACGACGGAATGCCGCAAAGTGCGATCGAGA
>RPQK01000470.1 GCA_003819755.1 Acidobacteriota bacterium
ATCAATGAAACTCAAACCCAATTTCCAGGTACGGAACTCACTCTGGTCTTCCAAGTCGGCTCATCCTGGATTCCCAGAGGTCAGGAGTTCTGAAATGGCATTGTGGGCAACGCCAGCAAAAGACCTCAAACACCTCAAAGACCTCAAGGACCAGAGAGTTGTCGTTGAGGGCTTTGAGGTGTTTGAGGTCTTTTGCTGGCTCTGTGATTGCTATTGCGCCCTGTTGCTCTCTACCCGGGGGCGGCGCAGGGACGAACTAGCCGGCGTGGCGCTCGATTGCTTGACCGCATTGGCGAGGGCGGTCATCGACTCCAGCATTCTCCGAATCCACTCGGTCGGAACCTGCTCATCGCGGGCGAGCAGATCGAGTTGCTCGATCGCCGGTTCCGTCATGACGTCCGAGAGGGCCTGCTGAGGGCGGCTTTGACTCGTTGCCGCCCAGAGGTCGGAAAGCTCGGCCGCCAAGGACGCGGCAGGCCAGGGTGTCTGCTTAATCCCGGCGAGCATGACTTCGAGGATCGACCGGGGCTGCGAGGAGAACTGATAACGGGCCAGCCCGAAGTCGCGGGATTCGTCGCTGTTTGAGCCCGGGACGTCGCCGACGAGGAGGAACCGGCCATCCGGCTGGACGAGAACTGCCCGCGCCCGGTCCGAGTCGCCGACGAAATCGGTATGGATCCAGCCGTTCGTTCCGAAGCTTGGATCGACCGAGCCATCAGTGTTGTAACGCTGAACGAGAAAATCCGGGTAAAACCCCGCCCAACCGATCGCGAGGATCTTTCCGTCGGGCTGCAGAGCCAGGTGAGTGAGGTAATCGTCGGTCCCGGTCAGGTCTGCCTCCACGATTCCCTCCTGCCCGAAGCTTGAATCCAGCGTTCCGTCCGGCATGAGACGAGCGATGAGAAAATCGGGCATTTCAAGGCCTTCGACCGTAGTCCCAACGAGGATCTTTCCGTCCAACTGGGTTGCGGCGGCCACGTCGTAGAAGCACCCAAGCTTGATGGTTTTCTTTCCGATACCACCAAAAGTGGGATCCAAGGAGCCGTCAAGGCAGAAGCGCGCGACATCGAGCAGACCGGCCGTGTCGAAACCGACGGCCAGCAGGCGCCCGTCCGGCGTCAGGGACAAATGAGTCAGGTAATCGTCGCCGCCGAAATCCTCAATCACCACTCCGCCGTTACCGAATCCAGGAGACAGGACCCCGGTGCGGTCCAGGCAGGCGATGGCGAAGTCACCACCGGCCGCGCTCGGCCGCGTTCCGGCTGCGAGGATTTTTCCGCCCGGCAGCAGAACCAGTTGGACGACAGCAAACGGAAGTGACTCCTGAGCGGCGCCCTGACTCCCGAATGCCCGGTCAATCGTCCCGTCCGCGTGGACTCGAAGGATGACCGACTCGGGCGGTCCGCCCTCAAGCGGCGTTCTGTAGCCGGCGAGTATGATGTGCCCGTCCGGCTGAACCGCGCTCGCCTGGCAGTACTCGTTCGCGCCCTGGTCAATCAAGAGTCGCCCGTTCTGGCCAAAGGCCTGATCGATAGTCCCGTCCTGAAGCAGGACGGTGACAGCGATGTCGTGCTCCGACGGGAAACCGGAGCTCGTCGTGCCCGCTACCATTATCCGGCCTTCACTCAACGAGACGATGCTAGTCGCCGCATCGTCGAGCAGCTGCCCGGTGATGTCGACAGAAAGCTTTCCAGCCCTGCCGAATGAAACGTCCAAGGCACCGTCTTGGGCGAAAATCGAGGTCCAGGGAGCGACGAGTAGAAAAGCGACAGAAACCGACCTGGCAATGAAGCCGAGATAACGAAAAAGCATAATCCTCCGACGTCTCGACTGTGGTGTCGCGGCGGGAAGTTAGGGAGCCTAGGATTCCATTATCCCCCGCCGCACGAGACCACTTCAAGGAAGGGCTCCCGGGCTGATTGCGCACTTCGCTTCGTCGAAGGTGTTGAAAAAGAGGCAATAACGGCCGGACTCCGCCAGACTGTTTGTAGTACCGCCTTTAGGCGGGCCTTCAGCAAACGCCGATTCCGCTGTGTCTTAGCTCGAAAAAGCCCGCCTAAAGGCGGTACTACGAACAGCTGGTGCCGGCCGAACACTGGGCTTTGCGCGCGCGCGGTTTTCGGTCTCTTGCCTCCGCCTCCCTCTAGTGGTAAATGTCTCCCCTGTAATGAGCCAACCATACGCACGCACCGATTGGAACTGGATATCCCGAGGCTGGAACCTTTTTCTTGAGCAGTGGCCGATGTGGCTGCTTAGCACTCTCATTATGATGATAGGCATGATCGTCTCTTTAGCCTCGTTCGTGCCGTTCTGGTTCTGGTTCATGGAAGCTGTCAGGGAGGGTTACCCGTTCGGCAACTGGCTCTCGCCGCTTCTTTGGGTGGGCCTCGCCATCTTTCTGCTGGGAACCGGCATTTCAGCCTTCCTTTATGCCGGTATGTACAAGAGCGCCGAGCGCCAACTGCTCGGTCATAAAATTCGACTGGACGATCTCTTCTCTGCCTCTGACCGGTTCCTGCCGCTCGTCGCGGTTCAGAGCGTGGTCTATGCGCTGGTTCTGATCGGAGTCTGCCTGTGTCTTCTTCCTGGGATAGCCGTCGCCGGGCTGATGTTTTTTACGACGCCCGCCGTGGTTCTCGGAAAGCGCGGTGTCCAGGAGTCGATCAAAGAGAGCTACCAGATCATGGTTTCTGATTTTCCGAGCCTGATTCTGTTCGGAGTCGTGACAAACCTGATTGCCGGCGCCGGGGCGCAAGTTTGTTACGTCGGTCTCCTCGCATCCATTCCCCTTGGTGTGCTGATAACCACAGTCGCTTACTACGACTGTACCGGTCAAGCACCGACGAATCGCGCCGATCAGACCCTTCGAACATTTCAGGATTGAAGCACTCGGATCTTCTGATATCATCCGCCCGCAATTTGGTGTTTTATGCGTTATACAGCCTTTCTACTTTTGTCGGGTCTCCTCTTTCTGCTTGTTACTGAGTCTGCCGAGGGCCAGGACCTTCTCCAGCTGACCAACACGAGATCGACTTACATTTCCAGGATTGCGATGAGCGGCGATGGAAGCCGCGTCTTCTACTGTGTCCGGCTTACCGGCGATTCCTCGAATCCGAATCGAAATCGAGGAACCATTTACCTGCGCCGCCAGGATTCAGACGTCCCCGAACGGCTGGCCGAAGACGTGGCCCCCGACTGGATGTATGTAGACCACAAAGGACAGAAGCTCTACTATGGGATGAACTTTGAATTCCGGGAAGGCCCTGATTTTGGTCATGCCACTTTCTATTCGCTTGACGTCGAGACAAGGCAGATTGCGCAGCTCCTGAGCCGCACGTTCACCGGGCAGATCGGACGAGTCGTCTGGGCAGAAGCGGGCCAGAAACTGATCATCGCCCAGTACGACGGTATTCTATGGGACCTCCCCGTGTCGAAGCCCGCTGCTCGCCTGCTTGGACGAGTGTCAGCCGGAGTGCTCGGAGTCTGGACCGACCCGGACGGCGAGGAGCTGTACCTCGGGATTGATAATGAAGAGAGGGGAGTCTGGAGATTTGAGCGTTCCACCGGAAAGGCGGTCAAGCTCGTCACGCTCCCGCCCGGTGCGCCCTTCTGGCAGATCACAGTCAGTCCTGACCGCAAGCGAGTCTGGATGGGGGATAGCCAGGATGGCGTCTTTTGCTACAAGACGGATAGCCAGACCCTCGAAGAGCTATTCCCCGGGGGCCGGCTCCTCGCCGCCAGTGCCAACGGCGCCCGACTACTGGTCGAAGCTCCGGGCGCTCATTTTGGCCTGAATCAGGATGGATCCCCGGAAATCTTCCTCATAAACAGTTTCGGTCAGCCAATCCGGCAGGTGACCAGTGGGACGAGCAAGTATTCCTGGACCGACATTACCATGCCGAACCCCGCCTGTTTGTCCCAGGACGGAAGCAGCTTTGTCATCATACAGGCCCGCCGGAGCGACGAGGAAACCGCCGGCTACCGGAGCCAGTGGTTGCTGCGCGGAGCCGAGAATCAAGCCGCAATGACGCCCCTCGAATTCGCCAGCGAAACTTACTCGTCTCTGTGGCACGTTTTGTCCGACAGTCCGTACTTTATCTATTCAACGTCTGGGGGCACCGGCCCGGGAATTACCTTGGCCCGCCTGGACGGCAGCCAAGCCAAAGCATTTCGCCTGCCCTCTTGCGGCTCATTCTCACCGAACGCGGGAGCAGTCGCGTCTCTCCAGATGGATAACGACGGCTCCTTGACTCCGCCTTTGTCACTTCAGCTTTACCGAGTGTCGACGGGGCAAGCCGTCAAGTGGCCGACTGGACTGAAGGCTGTCTTCTCCGGCATTCCCCACGACTATTGGCCGAAGATCCCGATCAGCGGCTTGCGGGTCGACGACCATGGGAGATTCGTTGTTTTTCAAACAGACGAGCCGTTGAGCTCGAAAGACTCCGGGGCGGCGCCATTGGTGTACGCCCTGGATTTCCGCGATCCCTCCCCGGTGATAAGGTTCCTTGGTCCTGGTTCCAGTCCGCAGATCTCAGCGGACGGCAGGCGGATCGTTTTCAGCAGATCTGCAGACAATGTTGCCTCTACCGTCACGCTGGACACGCGTGACTGGCAACTCAAAGAACTCGCCGGCTATCCCGAACAACTCAGCGCCGACGGAAACTGGATCGTAGGACGGGAAGAACAGGAGATCGTCTGGCGGAGAGCAAGCGATGGCCACGTAGAGTTTCGGGTTACGATCGATGCCCCCGGTCTGTCGCCGCTGCAAATCAGTTCAGACGCCACAGTCGCCGCGGGTTCGGTGACCCGGCCCGAGGACCAGTCGCGCTTCGTCGTCGCTTATACACGGAACGGCGATAGATCAGGCACCGTGGAGCTGCCCCAGGCAACGGGCGGCTGGACGCTCTCCGGAGATGGGCACTACGTTCTGTTCCTTTGCGCATGCGAGACACCGGATAACCCGGACGCAAGCACCGAGATATTTGCTGCCTCCATTGGCGCGTCGACTATATCGGCCCAGCTTGCAGGGGTGCCTGGTGTAACCGGCCTTGCCCTGGTGAACAGCTCTGATCACCCTACCGCCGTCGACGTGGACTCGTTTAGTCAGACCGGCAAACCCGATGCGCACTGGGCCGTTTCGTTGCCGGCGGGAAGCCAGGTTGCCGAAGTCATTGACCCTCGCGCCTCAGCAACCGCGGTGAGAGCTGGACTAACGACGAGCGCTATCCTTCTAACCGCGGGGCAGGATCTGGAGACGCTTGAGGGGACACCGTTCGGGCGCTTGCCTTATAAGGACCTGCTGGTCCCACTTCTTCCCGAAGACCAACCGCTCTACCAGGAACGCGTGGTCGTGCTCAACCCTAATTCAGAAGAGACGTTCGTCACGACCCGTGTGCAGCGCGGCTTCTTGACACTGCGAAAGCAATTTACCCTCGCCCCTTACGCCAGCCTCAGTATTGACCCACGTGCCGATTTGGGTGCCGGAGAGCAGGCCGGGCTCGTCACCCTCTCAGCTCCGGTGCCGATAAGTGCGGAATATCGAGCGGAGGAGGTCAGAGCAGGCCGGAGGGCACGCTTCGGCGTCCCGGCCGTTGACCCCCGCGCCGCTGCCTCCACTCTTGTTTTCTCATTTGCCGCAACCGCCGCTCCCTTCAGCAGTACTCTCCTGCTCCTCAATCCCGGAGAAGAAACGACTGAGGTCAGGGTCGCCATGGCGGACGCCCGAGGCAGGGAGGATTCTGAGAGCGTTCGGACTGTGGCTGTCATGCCCCATTCCGCTTCGCTCGTGACTCTCTCTCCAGTGCCGGTCGGACAAGTTCACGTCAACGCGGTTGGCGAAGGCCAGGTGACGGGCACAGTGATCGTCAGGAACACCGCCCAGGGCAGCGCTTTCGCCGAGCCGGGCGTGCTCGCCATTGGACCGAGCGTGGCCGTCCCGTACTTCGCTCAAACCGAGAACCTCTTCACGGCTTTCAGCCTCGCGAATCCCCATCCCGTTCCTGTCCGCTACACGGTTTTCGTCAAAGACAGCGAAGGCCGGACCGTCGCGGAAAAGGACTTCTGGATTCCGGCGTCCGGGCAACAGTCGAAGCTGCTGACCGAAGTCGGAGAAGCGGTGAAGGGCACCGGATATTTCCTGATTCGCCCCGAACGCTCGCTTTACGTCACCGCCGTTCTGAGCACCGTCGATGGTTCATCGGTGGCCCAGTTGCTGGGGCCGTAGACACAGCACCAATCGGTTCGTAGTTCCGCCTTCAGGCGGGCTTTTAACTCGAACCTGTGGCGCCATTTCAACGCTTCAAAAAGCCCGCCTGAAGGCGGAACTACGAACGGATTGTGCTTTGACGCGCCCGCTCCGCTA
>RPQK01000471.1 GCA_003819755.1 Acidobacteriota bacterium
ACCGGGAAGCCTTGACCAGGTGTCACAGGTGAGACCTCCCGGGGCGAGTTTCGCGCCTCTTCCGCCCGGTGTCAGCCATGCCCTCAAACCGGCGAACCTCGAACGGACTTACCGCGACTTCCTGGCCCGCGTCTACACTGTCCAACTTTGGCGGAGCCAGATCTTCAAGGTCGTGTCACAACCGGGTGAGTCCGACCGCGACTTTCGAATACGTCTCGCTCAAATGAGTCGGGAAAGGCGAGATTTCGAACTGGACAAGCTTCGACAACGCTACGCTTCCAAGTTCGATACTCTGAACCGCCAAGAGGCTTCAGCCAGGATGGAAGTCGACCGCCAACAGCAGCAATTGGGCGAACAGAAGATGCACACGGCAATCTCTGTCGGGGCCGGCCTGCTGGGGGCTCTTCTGGGAGGATCACGGATCGGAACGATAGGTCGCGCCACTACGGTGGCACGCGGGGCCACCCGTGTGTCGCGCGAAAAACAGGACATCGACCGCGCGAACGTCAAGCTGCAGGAGGTTCAGCAGAGGAAGGCTTTGCTGGAAGAGCAGGTTCGACAGGAAGCTGACAGGCTGGTCGCGGGGCTCGACCCACAGCTGGAGATGCTGCAGGAGATCCAGATCAGACCGAAGAAGACCGACATCTTGATTCGCGGCGCCGGATTGCTGTGGGTGGCGGAGTGACAAGGTGACGGACGCCAGCACAGACGAACACGGACAAACACGGACGAACACGGACAGGTGACGCTATGCCTTCCGGGTCCGTCCCTGTTTGTCTGTGTTCGTCCGTGCTGGTCTGTCGCCTTACCGTTTTTTCAGCAGCAGGCTGTTGGCAACCACCGTGATGCTGCTTAGCGTCATCGCAAAAGCAGCGACGGCCGGATGCAGGCTTCGGAGAAAGCCAGGCAAGTAAGAAAAGGGGTGGAGCGCACCGGCGGCAACCGGGATCAGGACGACATTGTAGAAAAAGGCCCAGAACAAGTTCTGCCGAATGGTCCGAAGCGTGGCGGTACTGAGGGCAAACGCCTGAGGGACCAGGTTCAGATCCGGTCGCATCAACGTCACGTCCGCGGTCTCCATCGCGACATCGGTCCCGGTTCCAATTGCAATGCCGACGTCAGCCTGCGCCAGTGCGGGCGCATCGTTGATCCCGTCTCCCACCATGGCCACCCGAGCGCGTTGTTCCGATTGCAGCTGTCTTATCCGATCGGCCTTTTCCGCCGGCCGAACCTCTGCCAGTACCTCTTCGATGCCGACCTGGGCGCCGATTTCGCGTGCCGTTGCCCAGTTGTCGCCAGTGAGCATCACGACCCGGAGTCCCATCTCCTGCATGCACCTGACAGCTTCCCGGGACCCGCTCCTCACCCGATCGGCCACGGCAATCAGCCCCAAAGTCGTTTGCCCAACCGCCGTCCAGACGACCGTCTTGCCCTCATGCTGAAGCCGCTGAGCGTCCTTCTCAAGACTGCTGGTATCGACTCCAAGGTCTTTGAGGAAAGATCCGTTACCTGCGACGACCCGATGTCCGTCAATCATGGCGGTAATGCCGCTCCCCGAGACGGCTTCAAACAATTCAGGGGGAGTTAGCGGAAGACGCTGCTCCTTGGCGGCCTTGACTATAGCCTCCCCGAGCGGGTGCTCGCTGCCCGTTTCAGCCGAGGCAGCGAGCTTAAGGAGAACCTGTTCGGGAGTCAGCGTTTCTTCTAAGACGCGGGCAGGCGATTCGCCTGCTCTCGCGCTTAGCTGAAAGACGGGCATGAGCTTCGCCGGGATCGACTGGACGATGTCGGTGACTGTCGGCTCCCCGATCGTGATGGTCCCGGTCTTATCCAAGACAACCACTTTGACGGATCTCATCAACTCCAAGGCTTCACTGTTCCTGAACAGGACTCCCCGCTCGGCTCCGCGCCCGGTTCCCACCATGATTGCCGTAGGTGTGGCAAGTCCGAGAGCGCACGGACAGGCGATCACCAGGACGGCAACCGTCCGGATCAGGGCCGCACTGAATCCGGCCCCCACCCCCATCCACCAAAACCAGAAAGTGAACGCGGCGATAAGGATGACGACTGGAACAAAGACCCCGGCGACCTTGTCGGCCAGGCGCTGAATGGGAGCCTTGCTTCCCTGAGCCTCCTGGACAAGCCGGATGACCTGGGCGAGGGCCGTCTCCGCCCCCACTCTCGTCGCCTCAAAGCGGAAGAGACCTTGCTTGTTGATCGTGCCGCCCGTCACCTGATTTCCAGGCTTCTTCGGCACCGGCATGCTTTCCCCGGTCAGCAGGCTCTCATCGAGCGAGGAGTTACCCGATACGACGACTCCGTCGACAGGGACTCGTTCTCCGGGCCGCACCTGTACCAGATCCCCGACCACGACCTCATCCGCAGGGATCTCAATCTCGGTCCTGTCTCGTATGACCTTGGCGGTTGCCGGTTGGAGTTGCATCAGCTTTCGAATGGCGTCGCTCGTCTTGACCTTGGCGCGCGCCTCCAGGAGCTTGCCCAACTTTATCAATGTGATGATAAGGGCGGCGGTTTCGAAATAAACGTGGCTGCCCCAGCTCAGAGAACCGACCGTCACGGCAGCGGTGACAAAGAGACTGTAGAAGTAAGCTGCTGAGGACCCCATCGCAATCAGCAGGTCCATATTGGCAGACCGATTCCGCAGGGCTTTGTACGCGCCTTTGTAGTAATCTCCTCCAACATAGAACTGCACGGGTGTCGCCAGAAGGAAGAAAAGCCAGTTTATCCAGGTCTCATGAGCCCAGGGACCGAGGAGATTCAGGTCCCTCCCCATGCTGATCGCTAAGAGCGGGAAAGTGAGGGCCGCTCCGATCTGAAAGGTCCGCTTCTGGCGGTTTGCCTCGCGTGCCCGCGCCAGTTTCTCGTAATCCTGAAGCTCCTTGGGAGCCGCCTCGATAACGTCGTAACCCGCTGCGCGAATGGCCTGGACGATATCTCGACGCGTAGCCTCGCCTGGAATATATTCAACGACCGCCTTTTCAGTGGCAAGATTGACGTTTGCCTGGACAACGCCCGGCACCTTGCGTTTTAAGGCCCGTTCTATCGCCAGCGCACAATTCGCACAGGTCATGCCGGTGACCGGCAGTTCAAGCCGGCCCAGCGCCACTTCGTATCCAGCGTCGCGGATCGCCTGGATGATCTCCCCCTCGTGGACTTCCGAGGCGTCAAAAACCACGGTTGCTTTCTCGCTGGCGAAATTGACGGACACGTGTGAAATTCCCTGAAGCTTTTTCAGACTGCGTTCAAGTGTCTTGACGCAGTTCGCGCACGTGATTCCTGTGATGGGTAAACTGATCTGACGCTGAACCATACGTCTGAGTGGCCCCTACCGCTTAGGACGCGTCTTCGGGGGGATAGTTGATCTCTTGGAGAACACGGCGGACATCCTCCCACCGGGCAGGAGCGTCCCACTCCACGGACAACTGCTTCGTTTTCGCATCGACCTCGACAAGATTAATCCCGTCCAACTGCCGCAGTTCCCGCTTGATCGTGTTCGCGCAATGATCGCAACTGATGTTTGGCACCCTGACGGTTCGTCTCGCCATGGAACATTCCCCTGACAAAAGTCTTATCCTTCAATTCTGAAGAGGGGAGGGAGGATTGTCAAAAAGGCTGACGGCTGACGGCGGACGAACACGGACTGAGCACGACGTGGTCTGCGGCCAGCCGTCAGCCGTCAGAAAGTGTGAAAAAATCAAGCGTGTCGACGGGCTTTTATCGTGGCCGGACTCTCCAGAGTCCGGCGCGTGGATGATGGCTGGTTGCACGATGTACGCGCTGGAGAGTCCGGCCACGATAAAAGCCCGTCGACACGCTTGATTTTTTCACACCTTCTCAGCGGGCAGCCGTCAGCGTCGTTCGTTTCCGCCGATAGCCCTCGTTGCCACGATCTCGACGCGGGAAACCTCTTCGTCGAAATCAATCATGTCGACCCGGAGCAGGACTTGGAAATGAGGGGAGGGGCCGGCGGCGCCCTCTTCCGCCTCCAACCTCTGCAGAAGGAGGGCAACCTGGCTCTCCTCGGTCAGGAAGTCCCCTGCGCCCTCTACGGCCCGGCCGTGGTTGGCGGCGATGCTCGTCACCACGCAATCCGAACTGAGCGCAGGACGGCGGGTGACAACCGCGTACTCGGTCACTTTTTCCAGTTTGCCGTCCCGGGTTCTAAAACCTGCGTAGCTGGCTTCCTCGCCTGGCCGGGGAGCCGCGTTGGTGATACGGTCGGGACCCAAGACGAAGTTGTTCTCGCCCTGCAGAGAGTCAATAAAAGGATTGGTACGGGAACTGCCGATCAAGATCAGATTGGTGTCGCGCAACGAGTTCCAGGCAAGGAATCTGGAATTCTTCGTGTTGAACTCTACTCCCATGTTTTCAAAGAGGCGAGTCAGTTTGAGCAGGCAATGGAGTTCTCCGGCGGAGACAAAATGAAACGAAGGACGAAACCGGTCGAGCTGGACATCGGGCAGGCGATGCTTCAGCTGCTCGAGTCCTCCCTGCATCTCGTTGATGTAAATGTTGCGCACATAGGTGCCCTGATCGTCGCGGTAGAACAGCAGTTCGGTGAAGACCAGGTTGTTCGGGAAGGCGTGAGTGAGATAAGGATGCCAGAACCGCTCCAGCGCGGGGAACTGAGCGGCTCCCGCACCCGGGTACGTACGACCCTTCGGCACTTCCTCAAAAACCGCCCGATACTGGCCCTTGGGTATCGAAAGGCGCAAGCGGGCATCGGGCGAATCGTGTTCGAAAAAAGCTCGAAGCCGTGCACGGATCGTTGCGATATTGACCCGAACGATCGGGTCTGTCTTCGGGTCAAAGGACGGCGGGCGGCCCAGCGCGTGAATCGCTATGTCGTATTCCTTGATACTTCCGCCTTCCTGGCTTTCGCTTCGCTGGCAGAGATACTCAAGTATTCTCCTCAGCGAGTCGGCGGTCGCGAAGTAACGGCTGTTGAAGATCCTCTTTAGGAGCTCACGTTGCTGGTCCGTCATCTGAACCGTCTCGTCGGGGCGTCAAAAGGAACAGATCCAACATCGAGTTTACAGTCGAAAGTTAAGAGTTGTTAAGTGTTGAGCAAACGTGCGCGTTAACTCTTTGTTACTGTGCGGCCGAGGGACTCTTCTGATATTTTGCTCTTGGCAAAAACTATGAAAGCTCTCGTTTTGAAAGAGTACAAACAATTCGTCTACGACGATGTCCCCGAACCCGCGCTCTTACCCGACCACGTGATGATCCGGGTAAAGGCCTGTGGCATCTGTGGAAGCGACGTCCACGGGATGGATGGGAGCACGGGCCGTCGGATTCCACCGATCATCATGGGGCACGAAGCTTCCGGGCTGATCGCCGAGGTGGGAGCCGAGGTCCGTGATTTTCGACCGGGTGACCGCGTCACCTTCGATTCGACCGTCTACTGCGGTTCTTGCTTTTACTGTCGCCGAGGAGAAATAAACCTGTGTGACAAGCGCCGGGTTCTCGGCGTGTCATGCGGAGAGTACCGTCTCCACGGCGCATTTGCAGACTACGTCGCCATCCCCGAGCGGGTACTCTATCGGCTTCCCGACGCGCTCACCTTTGAACGCGCCGCGATGATCGAGCCTTGTTCGATCGCTTTCCACGCGGTCAACCGTTGTCGGCTCATGCTCAACGATACGGTGGTTGTTGTGGGAGCGGGGATGATCGGTTTGCTCGTGATCCAGGCGCTCCGATTGGCTGGCTGCGGCCATATTTTCGCGATCGACGTCGAGGACCCAAAGTTGGAGCTGGCCTGCCGGCTCGGTGCAGACGCCGGGCTCAATTCCTCCAGGCAGGATGCTCCGGCTGAAATCCGACGCCTGACCGAAAACCGGGGCGCCGATGCCTCCTTCGAAGCGGTCGGCATCACCCCGGCAGTACAAACGGCTGTTGCGTGTGTGCGCAAAGGCGGACAGGTGGTTTTGGTGGGTAATCTCGCCCCCTCGATTGATTTTCCGCTTCAGGCGGCGGTGACACGGGAACTCACGGTCCTTGGCTGCTGCGCCTCCAGGGGCGAATATCGAGCTTGCCTCGACATGATCGCTCAAGGCCGTATGGACGTCGACGTCCTGATGAGCGCGACCGCTCCTTTGGCAGAGGGCGCCTCATGGTTCAAGCGACTGCACGCCAAAGAACGGGGATTGATGAAAGTCGTGCTGAAGCCGGAGTGAAGACTGGATTATCCACGAACTACACGGCGCGGCGTAGCCGCAACCAAAAGCCTGCCCGATGAAGAAGAAAGACAGAATGTCGAATATCGAATATCGAATGTCGAATGTCGAAGTGAGGAAGAAATGATCATTGGATCTTCCGT
>RPQK01000472.1 GCA_003819755.1 Acidobacteriota bacterium
GAGTTTGCCTTGCGGATGTTCGCGCAGGCCATCGAGCGCGACCCGGAGTTCGCCCGAGCCCATGCCGGGGTCGCCGACTGTGCGTCATTCCTGTACATGCACGGCGGCGGTCATGAAGAGCATCTTGAACAAGCCGACCAGGCCAGTCAGTTGGCCCTCCAGCTCGAGCCCGAATCAGCCGAGGCATACACTTCCCGGGGAGTGGCCCTATCGCTCAAACGGGAGTACGAGCAGGCAGCGCGGGCGTTTGAAGGCGCGATTCAGCGAGACCCCAGACTCTTCGAGGCCTATTATTTCCAGGCCCGTGTTGCTTTCGCCAGCGGCAACCCGGAGAAGGCTATCGCACTTTACGAGAAGGCCAGCCAGGTCAACCCGCACGATTACCAGGCACCCCTTTTGGTTGCTCAGATCTATGAGGACCTGGGACGTCGGGAGGAGGCTAACGCCTCCCGACGCCGAGGTATCGAAATCGCTGAGGCTCGGCTGAAACTCAACCCTGATGACTCGCGAGCGCGCTACATGGGCGCCAACGGGCTGGTCGGCCTGGGCAAGTGTGAGCAGGGCCTCGAATGGGCCAGGCAGGCACTGGCGATCGATCCCGGGGAATCGATGGTCCTTTATAACGTCGCATGCATTCAGTCCCTGGCGGGACGGGTGGATGAAGCCCTCGATTCTCTCGAAAAGGCCGTAAGAAACGGCCTGATCCACAAAGATTGGGTCGAACACGACAGCAATTTGGACATTCTTCGCAGCGATCCCCGCTATGCGGGGATTCTCAAGCTCTTCCCGAACTAGGCCGTATGGCACTGGCTCTTTTCGCCTGACGGGATGTCAGATATCCTCCTACTTGTAGGCTCGAATCGCTGGTCTTAAGCTGGGAGTCAGAGATTCGACGAACGGACCACGGCACAGCTGGTTAATCTTGGTTGGCGCTCTCGTGGAACCCAATCAGCAGGCGCTTTCCTTCTCTCCCCGATCCCTCTCCTTCCGGGTGACTCAAAGGAAGGCGCCTTTCCAATTTCCGGAGTCCTAGACTAAGGAGTCAAGAAAATGAAACCAAAGTTGACCCTATACCTCGTTACCATCCTGGCACTCGGACTGCTCCTGTCGCCCAGTCCTTCGGCCCAACACAACGACCAGGCGGACAAGCAAAGCGGCACTCGCAGCGAGAGACAATCGACAGCCGCTATGGGTCCGGAAGAGTTTCTGAAGCATGCCATGATGGGCAACATGGCGGAAATTCAACTTGGAGAACTGGCGTCAGAGAGGGCCTCCAGCTCTCAGGTTAAGCAGTTCGGTCAGCACATGGTCGAGGCCCATCGCAAGGCGAACGAGGAAGTGCAGTCTCTGGCGAAGCAGAAAGGGATTAAAGCTCCCCAGAAACTGGATGCGAAGCATCAGCAGACTTACGATCGTCTCTCGAAGCTCCAGGGTGCCGAATTCGATCGCGCCTACATGGTGTTGATGGTCCAGGATCACCGAGAAGATGTCGAGGCTTTCGAGTATCAGGCCAAGAACAGCCGGGACAAGGACGTCCGCCGTCTGGCTAGCACCCAGACTCCGGAGCTGAGGCAACATCTGCAGATGGCAACCGATGCGCGACAGCAAGTCGGCGGCCGCGCGGAGTAGCGAAAAGAGCCGCGCACGAGGGGAGGGTGTTGAAAAAGGATGGCACACACCCTTCACCCGAAGCGTGCGCGGCTCTGTGTGCAAAAGCGCCGGCCTGCTATCATTCCCCGCATGAAAATCTGGCGATGCGCGATCTTTTTTTGCCTTCCTCTTTCCGCCCTCGCATCCTCCCCTCCGGCTTCTGACCCAGACCCGGCTTTCGTACGCGTCAGCCCTCGTGATCCTCGCTATTTCGAGCTCTCCGACGGCCGGCCTTACATCCCGATTGGTTTGAACCTGATCGCTCCGTCGGCCTCCGTGGACCAGGAGGGGGTCAGACAAATGGAGCAGTGGATCTCGGCCCTCGCCGAAAACCACGGCAACTTCATTCGGCTCTGGCTGAGTCATCGCTTCTTTGACGCCGAGCATGAGAAAAGCGGCGTTTACGACGAGGCGATAGCAAGCCGCATAGACCGGGTTATCCGAGCGGCGTCGGGAAAAGGCGTCCGCGTCAAAATGACCATTGAACATTTTCGCCATTTCTTCAGAACCGAGCAGAAATGGGCAGCCAAGCCTCTGCACCACGTTTCCCAGGGGGGCCCAGCCAACGATGAATCCGATTTCTTTAAGGGAAAGGCGAGCCGCGAGCAGTTCAAGCGAAAACTCGACTGGTACGCCGGGCGCTACGCCAATGACCCAACCATCTTCGCCTGGGAGCTTTGGAACGAGATCAACGCCGTCCGAGCCGAGGGATGGGAGGACTGGACCGAAACGATGCTCTCGGAGCTTCGCTCCCGATTCCCCAGAACGCTGGTGACCCAAAGTCTCGGAAGCTTCGATACCGTCAAGGTGCGCCCGAAGTACCAGTGGCTCGCCCTGCTCCAGCAGAACGATTTTGCTCAAGTCCACCGATACCTGGACCTGGGGGCATCGCTAGAGGTCTGTCATGGCCCCGTTGATGTCCTCGCCTCGGATGCCGTCGAAGAACTGATCCGCCTGAATCCGGGGAAGCCGGTGGTTTTGGCGGAAAGCGGGGCCGTCGAGCCAAGCCACAGCGGACCTTTCAAACTCTACCCCGAGGATAAAGCTGGAATCATCCTCCACGACATCCTTTTTGCGCCGTTCTTCTCAGGAGCGGCCGCGGCCGGGCAGGTCTGGCACTGGGACCAGTATGTTGCGGCCAACAATCTTTGGTTCCAGTTCGATCGGTTCGCCCAGGCGGTTGCAGGAATCGACCCTCCCAGCGAGCAGTTTAAGCCACTCAAGTGGACCGAGACAGGTCTGCGCTTCTATGCTCTGCAGGGCAAGAAGACCGTCCTGATCTGGGTTCGTGACAGCGAAAACAGCTGGACGACCGAGTTGGCGGAAGGAAAACCGCCGCGGATCGTGGAGAAGGCCTTCTTTAGTCTTGCGCCTTTGACCCTTCCAGCAGGAAAAGTGCGAGTCGACTCCTACGACCCATGGAAGAATCAACGGAGTGAGGCCCAGCTGTCGAACGGCAAGGTCCCGCTCCCTGCCTTCTCGAGATCGATTGTGGTGCGAATCCGGTAGGTCCTGACCCCACAGTTAGGCCACTCACCTGGGCGGTTCCCCCGGACCGGGACGTCGAACTCGTGGCGTGACTCGAATGCTCACCGACCGGTTCATGAAGACCAGTCCCCAGTTCAGACTGTTGACGAGATCTTTCGTCGACATGAAAACCGGAGGATCGTCCGCCCATACCGGGTCGATCACACCCGTTTGATAAAACTTCCGTGCGGCGTCAAGATAGCGGGTTTTGCCGGAGTATTTGTACGTGTAGGTGAGAGCATCCGCCGCGGTGAGCGCCCAGTTGTTGACGTCCTGGTAGCTCGGGTCGCTCTTGTCGAAGAAATAGTCATGGAGATGCGAGGCGCGGTCCGGCTGATATTCTGTCATCGCATAGGTGATCAGGAAATTTGAAAAAGCTTCAAGCGCTTCCGCCACGTGCAGGTCATCCGGCAAGCCGTATTCCGAGCAGAAATCGAGGTACCGGCCCATCGTCCACGACGTCTGGTTCAGCATAAAAATGCTTTGAAAATCGCCGGGGTGAGAGGCGGCCCAGCCGGCCGGGTTGGACACCCACGACTTGTTGGTCAGACTCGCGGTGGCGCCGACGACATGGCGAAGATGCTCGAGCCACTTTGATTCGCCGGTTGCTTTGTAACCTTCGATCATCGCGAAAATGATGTTGGCCCGCTCCCTCTGAATGATCGGTTGAGTGTAATCACTGAAGGACGTGGAGAGATTAAGCATTGCGGCCAACCCCTCCGCCACGGTGTCGCGGAAACGAGTCTCACCGGTCAGGTAGTAAGCCAGAAGGAGGTCCGGGACACCGAAGAAAAGGTCCACGGCAGGTGAATTGAAATTTCGGTTCGGATTCAGATTCCCGGGCTCGTCGTGCTGACTGTGGCCAAAGTAGGCCCCGTGTGACCAGTGCTTGATCCCTTCATCGGGAACATGCAGGTAATCAATATCGGCCAAATGCCAGGCGCTCGGTTTGGCCACATCCAGCCACTGCGGGTCCCCGGAGCGGCAGAACTGAACGAGCATTCCATACAGATACCAATACTTCAGGTTCATCTGGCCCGCCTGGTTCTCACCGAAGGCTTCGTAGTCCAGAGGGACATCGCCGTAATCCTGCCATCCGTAAAAGTTGAATCTTTGGATGGCCTCAAGCAGGGTGCCGTTTCCGAAGCTTGGATCGTCCACGCTCGGGTTGAAATCCGGATTCGGTTCGAAAGCCACCCGAACATAACGTTCATAAAGCGGCCACCGCCTCTGATCCAACTCGGCTACCTCGCCCAGCGCTCCGCTGTCGACATACCAGGGTGGGGCAGCGACCGCGAACAGCGGCCTGTTCCAAGCCTTGACCATCTGTTCAGCGCCGGTAGCGGTGGGCCCGGCGGCGTGGAAGGAGAAGTAGATGGTATGTGTCTTCTCTTCGCCGACCCGAAAGTTGTGGCGAAAGGTCTCGCCATTGGGAAAGAGATCAACCGTGAGCCTCCCGTCATTCGAGGCCTGGAGGGCTTTCGGGAAATTCTGCCAGAATCCGGGCACGGCCGCCGTGATTCCCCTCGGCTCCGCCCCGGCCCGGCTCAAAGTCATCCAACCCAACGCCTGCCTGCCCTTGATTTCGCTGCCAGCTCCGGTCACCTGGTAGCCGTTCTGGCTGCAGTACGACTGCAGCCGTGGTGCGGCAGACTGCGGCTCCCATCCCACGTTCCCCACATAATTCCTCCAGGCGGAGGTGCCACTTGAATCCTGGTAGAGCCGCACCGCTCCTGCAAGATTCGTGACGTCTGTTTTCTGCTCCGTAAAGACTCGGATATCGCCAGTTGCCTGCTGCAGGCGGAGCGTCAACTGAAGAGCGCCGATGTACACACTGTGGGCGGCCCCCTGTTCGTGGACATTAAGGGGCTGCTCCCATTCGCCGGTCACGACCGGATGGTTGTTCTCGACAGTGAAATCGACGCGCGCCGAGGCCTGACCGGCGAAAAAGTGCAGTCGTGCGGTGAAATCCAGGACCGCCCGAGCGGAGCCATCCAGAATACTCCCTTCCACTTTCACGACGGCCCATAGCGGGCCGGCTCGCTCGATGGTCACCCGGGTCGTTCTCGGCGTGTAGTCCAGGGAAGAGCCGGACACAACTCCGAGGGTTCCAGCCGGTTCATAATGGATCGACTCGGTGGCTGACAACGGCTGGAGCAGAGACCGGCTGTTGACAACCACCTGATTGAAGAGGTTGAAGGCGCCGGTGGTGTTGAGTTCAAACCGGGCGGCCCCCGTATTGACTGTCAGCTTGCCGGACTGAGAAGAATCAATCTGAATGCTGACCGAGGGAGAAGGAGAACCGCCGGAGAAGCGAAGTACGCGACTGGCTGAAGCGTTGGCCGCCACGCTGTCGAGATACGTCACGAGAATCCACTTGGCAGGAGCGGAGGTCGTCCCCGGAGCAGCCCCCCAGCGGGCGAGGATCTCAAACTGCGCCGGGACAACTTGACCCTGCCCGTTCTCGAGGCACAGGCCGTTCGTGTTGAGCAGCGCATATTGGCGCGGGACAGGGATTCCGAACGTCACGTACTCGTTCGCCCGATCCACACCGGCGCGTTCTGAAACTGAAAGCACGACCGGGGATTGGGCTAGACAAGGAAGGAAGAAAACAGCGAGCAGCAAGGCAGCCGACCGGCGAAGTTTCATAGAGGGCCTCTTTGGCCCGTATTGTGGACGCAACGCCATCTCAGGGCAAGGGTCTAGCCGGGGTTTGTGGATGCCTTCGGAGTGCGCAAACGCCTCCGCTCCGCGGTGAGCCAAAGCGGCGTCGCCGGTAGTCCTTGATAAAGCCTCGGACTCCCTCTGCCCGGAACTTATACACATCTTGGAACCGACCCGGCTTGGAGGCGTCGCCCTGGGAGTGCAGGCGACACGCCCAATGCCATGTACTTTTTGGAGCGCGGGGGCCATTTTGGAGTGCGGCGGCAACGAGCTGTCCTTATACGTATCTTGAGACGTGACTTGCCCCTGGACTCGGTCCATCTCCTTCCTCACGCCAGAGGCGTGAGAGGAGAGTAGCCGGGGGTGGAGCCGTTTTCCAGGCGACACCCGCGGAAAATAGGCAATAAAATCCCCCCTCCGGCAGGAGTGGGAGGAGGGGCTCCTCGCACCCCTGCCGGGGTGCGTTCTTGCTTCTGCGTCGTTTTCCGGGGGTGTCGC
>RPQK01000473.1 GCA_003819755.1 Acidobacteriota bacterium
ACGCCCACCGCACCGGATCTTGTTTCGCGAGGGCCACGGCGGGTCAGGTCCCGTCAAGCATGCCCGTCTCGCATCTGCTCGGCAGTTGGCGACAGCCGTGCCCCAGGCGACCCCCGCTGATGCAAACTGGTCCGACGTCTTTCATTTCCCCGGACCCGGTTTTAACGCTCGCGTCGCCGCTGTAGCAGTCGACCAAACCGGCAAACTATACGCCGGGGGTTACTTCGGAGCCGCGGCGGGCGTCACGCTGAACGGGGTCGGCAAATGGGACGGGGCTTCCTGGTCGCCCCTCGGCACCGGGGTCTCTATAACCGGAGCGTCCGGAGACGTTTACTCGCTCCTGTTTGACTCGGCTGGGAATCTCTACGCGGGCGGTTACTTTTCGAGTGCAGGTGGTGTTCCGGCGGAAAACATCGCGAAGTGGAACGGCACGGGCTGGTCGGCGCTTGGCCTCGGACTTAACGGATACGTGCGAGCTCTGGCCATGGATGCGACCGGAAATCTCTACGCAGCCGGCTATCTGTGGGAGGGCGGCAACCACGTCGCCATGTGGAACGGGGCGACTTGGTCGTCTTTGCCTGGTGAATTCAGTGACGAGATAAACACGCTTGCCGTCGATGCGGCCGGCAATCTATACGCGGGCGGGCATTTTCAGTCCGTTGGCAGCCTTACAACGAACGGAATAGCCCGTTGGAACGGGACCGGTTGGTCGGCTCTGGGCAACGGCTTCCCCGGCAGCGTGAATGCCTTGGCTTTCGATCCGGCCGGCATCCTGTACGCGGGCGGAGACTTCGAGGTGACCGAGACCAACCCTTTCAACCACGTTGCCAAGTGGAACGGGACTTCCTGGTCCACGGTCGGGGCTGGGCTGCCCGGAACCGCGCGTACACTGGCTTTCGACTCGCACGGTACTTTCTACGCGGGTGGCCGCTTCGAGGGTGGGATCACCAAATGGAACGGGACTGAATGGCTGCCATATCTGCCTCAGGTCCCGACTGGCTACGTTGACAGGTTGGTCGTCGATTCCCGGCCTGCGCCCGCCGGAGACACGCTGATAGCGGCCGACTCGGATGGCGGCATTCACTATTTCCCGCTGGACTCTGGCTCAGGCCCTGCCTGGGTGACGGCCGGGACGATGCAGCCGGGCTGCGGGACCAACGGCTACGTCGACACCCTTACCGTCGACAAGGCGGGCAACCTTTTTGCGGCAGGCATTTTTACGACAGCCGGAGGTGTATCGAACGGCGATGCGATCGCCAAATGGGACGGGAAGACATGGTCGTCTACCCACTCACCCGGGTACACCTATGCTATCGCGATCGACGCTGGCAATCGCCTCTATGCAGCCGGCTGGAATTGGGTCGACGGGGCAAACCGCGTTGCTGTCTGGGACGGTGCCGCCTGGTCCATGCTGCCCGGTTCTTTTGACGATTCGGTAACGAACCTGGTTTTCGATTCGAGCGGGAACCTCTACGCGGCGGGATACTTCAGCCAGGTGAATGGCATAACGGTGAATCGGGTGGCGAAGTGGAACGGCGCCTCCTGGTCTTCCTTGGGCAGTGGCCTCCAAGGAGATGTGTATGCCCTGGTCTGCGACCCAGCCGGCAATCTGTACGCGGGCGGATACCTGATGGGAGCAGGAGGTTCGAGTGTAAACGGGGTGGCAAAATGGAACGGAACCACTTGGTCAGCCCTGGCGAGCGGCATTTATGATGGATACGTCATGGACCTGGCCCTGGACGCGACCGGCAAGCTCTATGCGGGCGGATATTTCTCGATAGCAGGCGGGGTGGATGCCTCCGGAATTGCCTGTTGGAATGGAACAAGCTGGTCGGGCGTGGGCGGAGGAGTGAATTCGGATGGCGACGTTGAAGCCCTGGCTTTTGATTCGGCGGGCGTTCTCTATGCGACT
This sequence comes from Acidobacteriota bacterium, assembly GCA_003819755.1. Lineage (GTDB taxonomy): Bacteria > Acidobacteriota > UBA6911 > RPQK01 > RPQK01 > RPQK01. Next base: position 1,913 of record RPQK01000473.1, read on the forward strand.
GGATGGTTCAGTTCAGTCGGCGGAGTCCCCGCAAACAACATCGCGAAATGGAACGGAACTGCCTGGTCGGCTTTAGGGAACGGCCTGGACGGCGACGGCTTCGCGCTGGCACTCGGCCCGGCCGGCAGGCTGTATGCAGGTGGTTGGTTCTCCAATGCCGGGGGCAAAGAATCGTCCCATATATCCGAATGGTCGCAGAACTCTCCCCATGCCCTGCCGCTGAACAGCGGGCGATTCAAGGGGACCGTGGTCTGGCGGAGTAGCGGAGTGTCTGGCGCCGCCCAAACGGTCTCCCTGTCGCCGGAATCCGGTTACTTCTGGTTCTTTGACCCCGCCAATGTTGAGATCCTCGTAAAGGTTCTCGATGGCCGGGGTGTGAATAACCACTTCTGGGTTTTCTCGGGAGCCCTTTCCGATGTTCAACATGACATGATCATCACCGATACTCAGACCGGCGCAGTCCGCACTTACCACAATCCTCCCGGTGTTCAGGCAGGCAAGAACGACACGATGGCCTTCACCGACTCGGGCACGCCCGGGAGTTCCGCGGATATAGAACAGGAAACGCGGGCCTTCGAGCTGGTCCTCGAGCTCGTCCGACGCGGCGAAGCGCCGACCTCAGTGGTCGCATTGCCCCAGAGCCCGACTCTCGAGCTCCACAGTGGACGGTTCAGGGTCGATGTCCAGTGGTCCACACCGGGCGGGGCAACCGGCCAGGCCACGGGAGTGCCGCTGACCTCGGACTCCGGCTACTTCTGGTTCTTCTCCGCCGGGAACATTGAGCTCGTTGTGAAGATGCTTGACGGGCGAGGGGTCAACAATCACTTCTGGTTCTTCTACGGCGCCCTCTCCGATCTCGGCTACACCATCACGGTCACCGACACGCTAACCGGGGCCGTAAAGGCATACGAAGGTGAACAGGGATTCCAGAAGAGCGGCCGCGATCTGGCCGCATTCTGAGAAAGGCAGAAGGATGAAGGATGAAGGATGAAGACCACCCGCATCCTCCATCCTTCAGCCAAAATCGGCCGATTGGCAAAGGGCCGCAAATCCCACTTTTTATCCGCTGGTTCTCCTACATACATTCAGCCAGGCCTGAGTCCATTCTCTTTCCAGTTAGTAGATAACTCGATATCCACGGGTCGGATCGGACGGCCAACGACAGAAGCAAAGCAAATCGAGAAGCTGCCAGACTGCAACTGCCATTCGCCTTCCTGGGAGGGACACATGAGAAAAAGTCTCGGAAACGCAATAGTGCTGTGCGCACTATTGACTCTAGGGGCCTGCGCTGCGCTCTTTGGGACCGATGATGCGATGGCACCGAGTCGTCAGGGGCACCAGCCCCACCGCCTGTTGCATCGCGGGGACCATGGCCCGATGATTGTCGATCAGTCGCCCTGGGACAGCCTTCGGACTGCCGGTTTCACGCCCGGTCCGGAGTTGACACTCCCGCAGTCGACACCCGCCGACGCAAACTGGTCGGACGTATTTCGATTTTCAGGACCAGGGCTTGACGGCCCCGTCGAGGCTCTGGCGCTGGATAGCGCTGGTCAGCTTTTTGCGGGCGGTAACTTTACAGCGGCGGGAGGCCTTTCACTAAATGGAATTGCCAAGTGGGACGGATCCTCCTGGTCGACACTCGGCACTGGAATCTCGGGAGAGGTGCACTCGCTCCTGTTTGACTCGTCCGGAAATCTTTACGCAGGCGGTTCCTTCTCAAGCGCTGGAGGTGTCACGGCCGCGAACATCGCGAAGTGGAACGGCTCGAGCTGGGCACCGCTGGGCGCCGGACTGAATGGATTCATTCAAGCGCTCGCGATGGATCCAAGCGGGAATCTGTACGCGGCGGGATGGCTCGAGGACGGGACGGGGAATCGCATCGCGAAGTGGGACGGGAACAGTTGGTCGCTCCTCCCGGGGGCGTTCAATAGCGACGTAAACGCGATTGCCGTCGATGCTGCCGGAATTCTGTATGCGGCCGGTTATTTTGAGACCGTCGACGGCACCACAGTGAATCGAGTAGCAAGGTGGAATGGAACCGGTTGGTCCGCTTTGGGGGACGGGTTCCCGGACGGCGTCGAAGCTCTGGCTTTGGATCCCGCGGGGACACTGTACGCCGGTGGCTGGTTTGGGAACTCTATCGCGAGGTGGAACGGGACCTCCTGGTCTCCGGTTGGCGCTGGCTTGGGCGGGCCTGTCCGCACGCTGGCATTCGACCCGCATGGCGACCTCTACGCCGGTGGCTGGATCTACGATAATGGCAATTTTGTTAACAAATGGAACGGGATCCAGTGGTCGGCTGTGGGGCAGAGCCTTGACAACGACGTCTTCGCGTTGGCCGTAAACGACCAGAAGCTGTATGCGGGCGGCTATTTCAATGTAACGAACGGCTCCATCCTCAACTACATCGCCCAACTTGACTCAGGCGCCTGGGCCTCGATTGGCGGAATCAGGCCGGGCTGTGGGACCAATGGTTTTGTAGGGGCGGTGGCCGTTGACAACGCGGGGACCCTGTACGCAGCAGGCGGTTTCACGACCGCCGGGGGGGTACAGACTGCGCAAGGAAGCCTCAAATGGGACGGAAGGACGTGGTCGGCCACCGGATTGCCCGGGGACGCCAACTCTTTCGCCGTCGATGCGGCCGGCCTTGTTTACGCAGGCGGGCAGATTTCGATCGCCGGAGGGAACCACATTGCCGTGTGGGACGGAGGATCATGGTCTCCCCTGCCCGGCTCGTTTGGGGGTGACGTGACGGGACTGGTTTTCGATCCTTCAGGCAACCTCTACGCCGCGGGTGACTTCACTCAGGTGGACGCCATTACAGTCAATGGTATTGCGAAGTGGAACGGGTCGTCGTGGTCGGCTCTGGCCAGCGGCATTCAAGGGGACGTCTATGCTCTGGCGTCGGATCCGGCCGGCAACCTCTATGTCGGAGGCGAGATCAGTTCAGCAGGCGGAGTGAGCGTGAATAGCATCGCCAAGTGGAATGGAACCACCTGGTCAGCACTCGGGAGCGGCATTGACGATGGCGACGTCTATGCCCTGGCGTGCGACTCGACAGGCAAGGTCTATGCCGGTGGGTGGATCTCCAGGGCAGGTGGTGTAAATGTCTCTGGAATTGCCCGCTGGGATGGGACGAGTTGGTCAGGGGTAGCCGGAGGAGTGGATGGTGGTATCGAAGATCTCGTCTTCGATCAAGCGGGCGCCCTTTACGCGACTGGCTGGTTTAGTCAAGCCGGCGGAGTCCCTGCGAACAACATCGCCAAGTGGAACGGGACCGCCTGGTCTGCTTTGGGCAGTGGGCTGGACGGTTACGGATACGCTTTAGCGGTGAGCCCGACAGGCAGTGTGTTCGTGGGCGGCTGGTTCTCACAGGCGGGAGGCAAATCGTCCTCCAGCATCGCGGAATGGTCTCAGACCTCTCCAAACGCCTTGCCTTTGAACAGCGGGCGGTTCAAAGCGAGCGTAGTCTGGCGCAGCAGTGGCGTGTCAGGCGCCGCGCAGGCCGTGTCCCTTTCCTCCGATTCCGGCTACTTCTGGTTCTTTGGGCCCGCGAACCTCGAGATGCTGGTCAAGATCCTCGACGGCCGGGGGGTGAATGGTTACTTCTGGGTTTTCTTCGGAGCCCTTACCGATGTGCAGTATGACCTGATCATCACAGATACTGAGACCGGAGCCGTGCGCACCTACTATAGTGCTCCAGGCGTTCAGGCCGGGAAAAACGATACGACGGCCTTCTCCGATTCGGGGGCATCGCCGGCGAGTTCTCCGAATCTCCAGCAGGAAGCGCAGGCTTTTGAGCTTGTGCTGGAGCTGGTACGACGCGGCCGAGCGCCTGCGTCGCTGGTCGCCCAACCCCAGAGCACCATTCTCGGGCTTCATAGTGGACGATTCCTGGTCGATGTCCAGTGGTCCACGCCCAGCGGGGCAACGGGACAAGCCACCGGCGTCGCCCTGACCTCGGAATCCGGATATTTCTGGTTCTTCTCGGCCGGGAATATCGAGCTGGTCGTGAAGATGCTCGACGGACGAGGCGTCAACGGTCACTTCTGGTTCTTCTACGGCGCTTTGTCCGATCTCGGGTACACCATTCGGGTGACCGACACCCAGACGGGCGCGGTGAAGGTCTATGAAGGAGAACAGGGGGTCCAGAAGAGCGGCCGCGATCTGGCCGCATTCTAAGAAAGGATGAAGGATGAAGGATGAAGACCACCCGAATCTTCATCCTTCATCCTTCATCCTTCATCCTTTCCCTCACGCCTGCCACATCTCGTCCAGCAACTGGTCGAGGTTGCGCCACCCGGGGACCACTTTGACATTCAGATCAAGGTAGAGCTTGCGGATTCCGAGGAAAGACTCGATGTCCTGACGGGCTTCGATGCCGATCTGCTTGATCATCTGAC
>RPQK01000474.1 GCA_003819755.1 Acidobacteriota bacterium
AAGAAGTCAGAAGTCAGAAGAAAGAAGTCAGAAGTCAGGAGTCAGAAGGTAAGAAGAAAAACCGTCTGGCGGTTCTGCTTATTCTGACTCTGACCATTCGAAGAAGTCAGAAGAAAGAAGTCAGGAGTCAGAATAAGAAAGCACGAAGCGCCAAACCGTTTTTCTTCTGACTTCTGACTTCTGACTTCTGACTTCTTCTTTGTGACTTCTGACTTCTGACTTCTTCTTTGCGACTTCTGACTTCTGACTTCTTCTTTAGCGACTTACGCCGATTCAATCGCTATACGCCGTCGCGTTGTCCCGCAGGCCGGCTAAGTAGATGGAATTAAAGAGGAGTTTAAACGTACCGTGCGGCTGCCCCCGGAAATGAGCCGGAAAGCCGAGCAGAACCACCTCGCCGCGACCGACTCGGGCGCGCCCGACAGCCGACTTGCCCCGCAACTGTTCCTCTCCCCGGATCCAGCCGCTCATTAGAACGTCCGACTTGGCGTAGCGGGCCACACTGGTTGTGTCCTGTTGCTCGGCGCCGGGCAGCAGTTCAAAGGCCTGGCTTTTTACGAAACAGGCGGCGACCTCGCGGTCCATGCCCCACCCGACGGGATCGGAGTCGTCAACCTCGAGACGGACCAACGACCCGGGGCAGGAAAATACCGACTCCGAGAGATTTCGGACAGCATTGCGGAAAGGGACCCCGAAATAGTCGAGCGGCACCTGGCAGGTTGCATCCGAGGCTATCAGCACGCCACCCTGCTGGACGAACTCCTTGAGATTATGGAGTCCTTCGGCGCCAATGCCGATCGAAAACTGCGGAGGCAGCAAACTCGTTGTCGGGCCTTCTATCAGCCGATTGCCCGGTTCACTCGGAATGATGATGACGTCGAACAGGCGATGAAGATCAGCACGACGAATAGAGTCCTCTCGGAGACACTCAAACGAGAACTCGTAACGTTCCAGCAACCATCGGATCCACCCTTCGTCCTGATTGGCTCGCGACGGCTTGTACAGCGCAACGCGCGGTTTCACGAGGCGTTCCGCCCTGGTGGTGGGAGGGGCATCAACGCCACGCAAGGGGATTCGCAGCTCGGCGGCAAACTTGTGGACAGTCTCGCCCTGCTGGCCGCTGACCAGGAAACAACCTGGCGGGATCTCCGAATCCTCCAGAACCAGCTTGTCGCGCAGCACCTCCACCTCGATCCCCGCGTTCAGAAGGCGGTTGACCAAGGTGAACGAAGTATTCCAACGTCTGTCGATCAAATAGTATTTGTAAGGTTCGAAGCTTTCGACCTCCGGCAACTCAACGTCCAGGACCGACCGGGTGCTCACTGTCAATTCCCGTTCAACTTTGAAGGTTTTGACACCCATCTGCATCGGCAGGGTCCAGCCAGTCAGGTCGTACGGCTGTTCGCTCTCGTCTCCCGTCTGCTTCCCGGGATACTTCTGCACTTCCATCAAGTCGACCAGGTATGGTCGAAAAGCCTGCGCGGTTGGAATGATGTATGTGCCCTTGGCAAAATGCCGGCCGGCGGCTTCAAACGCTTCCTCAGCCTGCTCGATGTCCAGACCTCCGAGTTTCAGCACCTGAACCATTCCAACCGCCGCGGACGGGTCGTGCTGACCCTCCACCGGGATCACATATGCAGAGGGCGCCCCCCGTTTTCCCTCGTCGATGGCCTCCCGGCCCATCCTGTAAATGTTGTACAGGAACGCTTCCCGCTGCTTTGCCGCCACGTCCAGTACACTCATCGAAGCTGTCAACATGTAGTCGATGGCGTTGGAAAGCTTCCACGGCCCACCCAGCCACGGATTCGGGTAATCGGGGCTGGACACCAAGGCAGGCAGACCATTGTGGAATCTCCTCGGCAGGTTCTCCCGCTTGTAGTCGTACGGGGTGGCGTAAGCATACAGGGCTGTTTCGGCGAGAATGCCGATCATGTTGTGAAAACACGGTGTCGTCCGCATCCCGCCGTTCCACCAGGCATCGAACTCCATCCGGCTGACGACTCCCGCCTTCCCTTCCTTTTCAAATCGCCCGGCCATCGCCTGGCCAACCTGGTCAATTCCATTTAAAACAGGCTTCGGAATGTTCGGGTTCACCGGCGAGGTGAAGGGAGGAATGAAGATTCGCGCTGGAAACGGCGGTGTCTGATGGTGATTGAGGACGATCTGGGGGAACCATTTCTGATAGAGGAGAACACTCGCGTTGCGCGTCTCCGGCTGAGTCATCATGTACCAGTCCCGGTTGTTATCGTGCCCGGCGTATTTGTGATACAGCTCGGGCAAGGGACTGGTCTCGTATCTGGTTCCCAGGTTGCTCTTGTACCAGTTGGCGACCAGGTCGAGGCCGTCCGGGTTCAACACCGGGACCTGAAGCAGGATCACGTTGTTACGGATCTGTTGTGCCGAAGCCGTCTCATCGGTAACCAGGCGATAGGCAAGCTCGGGAGAGTGCTGCGCGTGACCGACCTCGTTTGCATGGAGGCCCCCGTCGATCCAGACAACCGCCTTCCCGGTCCGCGCCAGGTCTCGGGCTTCCTGCTCGCTCACCTGCGCACGCGCCAGCTTTTCGGACGTTTGCCGCCACTTCTCCAGGTTGGCCATGTTCGCTTCCGCGCTTATCACGGCCAGGATCATCTGCCTGCCTTCGCAGGTCGGCCCTATCTCAAAAACCTTAATGCGGTCGGAAGCCTCGTCCAGCCGTCGGTAGTAGGCCAACATCTGGTTGTAGTCGGCCAACCGGTAGTCTGTCCCTGGCTTGAACCCGAAGACGTCTTCGGGGCGTGGAATGACGTGAGTTTGGACGACGGATCGACTGCTCGGGCTGGAGATCCCGGAAACGGGCGCAGTGGGGAACTGGACAAACAACAGGAGCAACGGGAAAAATGCATATCGTCGCCAGTTCAACTGCACCATACTCCAGATCCCGCCCGTCAGACAAAGTCGCAAATTCGTGTCAGACGAACTCGCTCGACGGGCGTGCTATACTAGCACACAGAGGTTGAGAAATATCAAAAAGAAGTTCCACCTATCGCGATATTTTTCGCAGCAGGAGGTCGCGGACGTTCTCAGTGTGACCGAGAGTCAGCTCCTCGACTGGCAAGCCCGTAGATTAGTGTCTCCGATCATCGATGAGCCGGGCCAGTTTTTCTACAGTTTCATCGACATCGTCAGGCTCAAGACGGTCGAACTGATGGAGAACCAGGGCATCGCCCCTGTGCCCGAGGTCCTGGACCTGATGGAACGACGCCTTCTGGACCTCGATGACCGGATGGCTCACCGCGTCCTGACAATTTTCGAAGACCGGATTATCCTGACGCAAAAGAACCACTTTGTAGATTCCCGGGCCGGACGCGTGCTGGTGCGGTTGGATCTCGATGAACTGATCGAAAAATTGAATAAGGTGGTGAGCCGCCCGCCCAACCGGACGGCCGATCAATGGTTCGAAGAAGGGACGCGCCTGCTGTCCGCTTTTGGCGGCAGCCACCAGGCTTTGGCCGCCTTCGAAGAGGTCCTCAAGCTTGAACCCGCCCGGGCGGACGCGTATCTGAACATCGGCAAGATTCATCACCGCGAGCATCGATTGGTGGATGCTGAAAGAAGCTTTCGCCTGGCGGTGCTTCGTGACCCGCATCATGCCGAAGCGCGCTACTACCTGGGCCGGGTGATGGAGGATCTCAACTGCCTTGACGAGGCGATTGCCTGTTACGAAAGGGCGCTCGAGTCCGATGCCGATTTAAAGCCCGCTTACTATCGACTGGGAAAGGCTTGTGCGAAAGCGCAGCTTTGGGAACGAGCCCTGCGGCACTGGAACTATTACTTGCTGCTTGACCCCGACAGTGCCCGCTCCGACTCGATCCGCCGGCAGATCCGGGATCTGTCGCTCATGCTCACCGAGTAAGGAAGGACCGGAAGGACCGAAAAGACCTGAAGGACACAAAGGTTTCATCGGCCTCTCTGTCGCTGGACCAGATTCTTTTCTAGACCAAATTCACCGTTGAAATTCGTGCCGCCAGGCGTTCGGATATGTCAAAGAATGCCTGGGCAATCGGGTTTGAGGGGTCGGCGAAAACCACCGGCTTGCCGGCGTCTCCTGCAATTCTCAACTCCGTCACCAGGGGGATGCTGCCCAGGAACGGGACATCGTAACGTTCGCTCGTCCGCTCTCCTCCACCGTGGCTGAAAATATCCGTCCTCTCGTGGCAGTGAGGGCAGATGAAGTAACTCATGTTTTCGATGATTCCCAGGACTTCCACTTTGACCTGTCGAAACATCATGACGCCGCGCCGGGCATCAGCCAGCGCCACGTCCTGAGGAGTCGTCACAACCACTCCGCCGCTGAGGGGGACTGACTGCATGATTGTCAGCTGCGCGTCGCCGGTTCCGGGGGGTAGATCGACAACGAGGTAATCCAACTCGCCCCAGGCCACCTGGTAGAGGAACTGCTGAATGACACCGTGAAGCATCGGCCCGCGCCAGATGAGCGGTGTATCGTCCTGCGCCAGAAAGCCCATCGACATTACCTTCATGCCGTGTGCTTCGATCGGCTCGATCCGGCGATTATCGCCTGTAGGCTGGCGGTTTACGCCGAGCATGATCGGCACGTTCGGCCCGTAAATGTCGCAGTCCAGCAGGCCGACTCGCGCGCCTTTGGCTCGAAGGGCACACGCGAGGTTCACGGCTACGGTCGTTTTGCCGACTCCACCCTTGCCGGACGTAATTGCGACGATGTTCGACACACCTTCAATCGCCTTTTTCTCGGTTGGGCTCTTGTGCTTCGGAACCACCGCCTCCATTTTGAGGCTCACCTGGGTGACACCCGGAATCCGCTCGACAGCCTGCCGGGCCATCGTTTCCAACTGTTCGCGAACCGGACAGGCCGGGGTCGTGAGCACGAATCGAAAGGCGACAGCCCCCTCGCAAATGCGGATGTCGTGGATCATTCCGAGCGAAACGATATCTTTGCGCAGATCGGGATCAAGAACGGTGCGAAGCGAATCCAGAACTTGCTCTTCTGTAATCGGTTTACTGGCCATGTTGTTTCTCGTCAGAGATAAACAGCCATATTACCATGTAACAGTTCGGCTATACTGAGCCGTCCCGCATCATAGGAGGCAAGACTATGACGATTTCGTATAAGACGCTTCTGCTCGTGTTGTTCGTGATTTCATCAGCCGCCATGCTGCAGGCGCAGACGAGAAACCGACCAATTCCGGTCATCTTCGATACCGACATCGGATCGGATATCGACGACACCTGGGCCTTGGCCTTGTTGCTCGCTTCCCCGGAGCTCGATCTGAAGATGGTGGTGACCGATAGCCACGATGTCGTCGGGCGGGCCCGAATCGTCGCCAAATTCTTGCAGTCTGTCGGCCGGACCGACGTGGAAGTCGGGGTTGGCAAGCGGATGGACAGCAAGGGAGGACCTCAGTTTGATTGGGCCAAGGACTACGACCTGAAGTCTTATCCGGGAAGGTTTCACGATGACGGCGTTGGCGCGATGGTCAAGATGATTATGTCGAGCGCCCAACCGATCACCCTCATCGTCGTCGGCCCCGCCCCGAACATTGAAGAAGCATTGAAGCGGGAGCCGGGCCTGGCCAAGAAAGCCCGAATCGTGGCCATGAGCGGAAGTGTTTACAAGGGGTATGGGGCCAAGTCCAAACCCGAGCCCGAGTACAACGTGAAAGATCACGTGTCATCGACGGCCGCGATGTACCGGGCCGGCTGGCCGGTTCTGATCGCGCCTCTCGACACCGCCGGCCTGATTCAGTTGGACGGGGAAGCGTACCGCAAGGTTTCGTCGGCGAACAATCCGCTATGCCGAACGCTCCTGGAGAACTACCGAATCTGGCTGAAAAACCAGAAGGCCAACCTGAACTTCGAGCAACAGAGCTCCACCTTGTTCGACTGCCTGGCGGTCTTTCTCGCCTACAGCAAGGACTTCGTTCAGATCGAAAGGGTAAAGCTCGAAGTGACGCCGGAGGGCATGACTAAGGTCTCTGAATCCGGCAGCCCGATTGATGCCGCGACGGCCTGGAAGGATCTGCAGGGTTTCGAGAACTTCCTGGCCACCCGCCTTGCAGCGGGCGTCCAGAACGCCCCGTTCCCGCCGGTTCGCGGGAGCATGAAGCCGAAGTAGGGTGACGGCAGACGGCTGCTGACGGCTGACAGCTGACAACTCACATTGTTGACTGCCACTGGTCAGCTGTCAGCCGTCAGCCGTCAGCTGTCAGCCGTCAGCCGTCAGCTGTCAGCTACTTCAACTGCACCTCAAGATACTTCTCGGCGTCCATTGCGGCCCGGCA
>RPQK01000475.1 GCA_003819755.1 Acidobacteriota bacterium
CGAAGAAGGGGGAATCATGTTCGTTATCCGATTTGCGCTCATCGCACTCGTAATCGCGTTCGTTTCACAAGAAGCGTGGATCCAGCGGCGGGACCTGCCGGAGCCTCGAATTTTCGAAATCGCGGCGGCGGTTGACGGGATCATCTATTGCGTATCCTCCGGCGAGGACGCCAAGCCAGGCACCGAAGTGTACGCCTACGACCCGGCGCGCGATACCTGGAGCAAGAAGAGTCACGCGAACCTCATCCGGGACTCCTTTGGCGCTGGCGTGCTCGACGGCAAAATCTATATCTGGGGCGGTGCGGCCGGCGGTCGCCTGGTCCGCTCAACCGAAATGTACGACCCGAAAACCGACCAGTGGACGCCGAGGGCTGATTTTCCCCGGCCTCGAGTATTCGCAAAAGGAGCTGGAATCAGGGGAAAACTCTACGCGGTGGGCGGGATCCAGCCGCCCGGACGCAACCAGGTGCCCCTGATTGACGAGTACGACCCGAAAACGGACAAGTGGACGGCGAAAGCGGACATGATCCGCAAACGCGACGCCTACCGTGTGGCCGTCGTGGGGGATAAGGTCTATGTCGTCGGTAACCTGGCAGGGACGACCGAGGCTCTCGAGTACGACCCTGCCGAAGACCGGTGGGCCGTCAAAGCTCCCATGCCGACCCCTCGTTTCGACTTCGCTGTCCATGCGTCGCGGGGCCTGGTTTACACCTTCGGTGGAATGGGAGTCGATACAGTCGAGGCGTATGATCCGGCGTCCGATCGATGGATCACGAAGCCCCCGATGCCGCGCAACAACTGGGAACAGGTGGCGGCGGAAGTCGGCGGGAAGATCTACGTTATCGGCGGCGGATTCCCGGCCGGCAGTGTCCTCCCTGTGTTGTATCAGTACGACCCCGCCGCCGATCGCTGAACAACGTTGCAAAACGGTATTTTCTCCTCGCTTTTCCGGCTCTGATCCCAGCCAGCGGCTGGAACTCGCCCGATTTTTCGCGATTTGTGGTTCGGAATAGCGCTTGCTTGCAAGCAGGTGACGGAAAAGGAGGTTGAGATGGCAAAGTGCGAAGTGTGCGGAAACGACTATGACAAAAGCTTTGAAGTAAGAGCGGCCGGAAAGAGCCACGTCTTTGACAGCCTTGAGTGCGCAATACACGCCCTGGCCCCCATCTGCGACCATTGCTCATGCAAGATCATCGGCCATGGAATCGAATCGGACGGGATGTTTTTCTGCTGCGCGAATTGCGCCAAGCACGCGGGAGTGACCCAGGCCCGGGACAGAATCTGAGGAGGTACGGGGGGCCGGAGGAAAGGGCCTCAAGGACCTCAAGGACAATTTAGTGCTTCTCGTTCTTGAGGTCCTGCGGCTAAGAAACCGCAATAGCGCCTTTGCCGTCCGCGTGTTTCATCGGGCCACTCGAATCGAGTCTCTCCACGATCATCATGGTCATATCGTCTACCGGGTGCCGGGGCCTGCAGAAAGCGAGTACCGTCTCGTAGAGCTCTTCCTGAAACCTGGGGGCCGGTCTTTTTGCGCGACTGACAGCGAAGTCACGAAGACGCGATTCCCCGAATTCTTCGTCCCGCTTGTTGGCTGCTTCGACGATCCCGTCGGTATAGATGATCAGGCGGTCGCCCGGTTCGAGCGTGACGCGGTCGGTTGTGAAACAGGCTATGGGAAGGAGACCAAGGACAAGCGAGTTGGAATCAAGGGCCTGCACCTGCCCCGATGCTCTCAAAAGCAGAGGCGGGTTGTGTCCGGCGTTGGTGTAGGCTAACTCTCCGGTAGTGGTGTTCAGTTCCCCGAAGAACAACGTCACCATCTTGTTCTCAGGGGTGTTCCTGACGAGATAGTCGTTCATTTTCTGAATCAGGACTTCCCCCCGCATTCCGGCCGAGATGAGTGTCTTGAGGCTTCCCTGGAGCATGGTCATGAGGAGGGCGGCGGGCATCCCCTTTCCTGAGACATCACCAACAACAATGCCGACCGTGTCCTGACTGAGGGGAATCATGTCGTAGTAGTCTCCCCCGACCGTGTTTGCCGGTCGCATGTGGCAATGAATCTGTATCTTGCCGTTTGCAAAATCGGGAGAGGGCACCAACTGGAACTGTATCGCCCTGGCTGCCTCCAGGTCTCCTTTCATTTCGGCCCCGATTCGGAAAACTTCGGACAACACGATCAGGATCGCTCCCGCGAAGATACCCCAACCTCCGAGGTCAAACGTCGTTCGGAAGTGCAGCCCGGTCGTGCGCATGGGGCCTGTGACTTGGTAAGCCCACCACATGGTCATGGCCGCACTCACGATTTCGACCGCGATCGTGAGGATTCCGATGGTGCGGATCCGCGAAACGTTGGCGGGAACGAAGGGAGTTCCTTGTTTCAGGGTGCTGAGAATGGCCCTCAATCGTCGCAGGATGAGGAGCGTTATCGCCAGCAGGACTGCAAGGAACGCTATTTGTTCGGCGAGTCTTCCGAAGCGAACACCCTTTACTTGAAGTTGACCCTTGGCCTCCAGGATTTGGGCGTCCTCGATGTCGAGCTCTGGCGAACGGATGCTGTACGCGTCGCGGTCTAATTCGAAGCTGACGGGGATTTGAGTCTCGAACTTGCCCCTCGTGAGAAAGGGGGCAGCCGCGACGATCAGAATTATCAAAACTCCGAAAACGAGAACCAGGTAGTAAGTAAGGTCGACGAGGAACTTCAGGCTGGCGGCAAGCGATCGCTTCCCGAGAATTCTCATGTTCGCCTCCGCCCGACACAATGCCACGGCGGCCGGTGAAGCGCAAGGATGTCCTCTGCCCGAGCACAATTGTGCCTGAAAGCGGGAACCAAGGCCTCGCAGAAGGGACACAAGGGACACAAGGGACGTACGCCTCTCGAGTCGCTTCTGTCCCTTGAGTCGCTTCTGTCCCTTGTGTCCCTTGTGTCCCTTCTGTCCCTTCTGTCGCTTGTGTCCCTTCTGTCGCTGGTCTGTCGCTGGTCTTGACCCTTTTCGCCGAGGGCACTATTCTAGGCCGCCTATATGAATCGACTCGCGCTTGCTCTTGTGCTTGGCGTAATCAGCATAGTCTCCTGCGCGGCGCAGGATGTCCGGGATCAGCGATATCACCCCGTGGATCCGGCTCTCGTGAACCCGGAGCTCCTGGCTCGTCGCTGGAGCGCTACCTGGATCGGGGTTCCAGAATCATCTCCATACGACTACGGCGTTTACCATTTTCGTCGCACGTTCAATCTCGATTCGGCACCCTCCTCTTTCATCGTCCACGTTACCGCCGACAACCGCTACGAGCTGTTCGTCAACGGGCGGCGTGCCGGGTGGGGACCGGCCCGTGGCGATCTGAACCACTGGCGTTACGAGTCGTTCCAGATTGCCCCGCTCCTGAGACCAGGCAAAAACGTCCTGGCAGCGGTCGTCTGGAATTTTGCGCAGTATGCTCCCGAAGCACAGACTACCAACCAGACGGGCTTTCTCCTGCAAGGCAACACCGAGTCGGAGAGAGTGGCGGACACGGGCACCAGTTGGAAGTGTTATCGGAACCCCGCCTATCGACCGCTTCACTTTACCCACACCCAGATGCGCGGCTACTTCGTGGTCGGCCCGGGCGATCAGGTCGATGCGCGCTCTTACCCCTGGGGCTGGCAGTCTGTCGAATTCGACGATTTCTCCTGGCCAGGCGCGCAGGCGGACTCGCGTGGAGTCGGAAGCCCTCGCGGCGTCCGGGATGCCGGCAACCGGTGGATGTTGGTGCCGCGTTCCATTCCTATGATGGAAGAGACTCCCGAGCGTTTGGCTGCCCTCCGCCTGGCAAGCGGGATAAAGGTACCGTCCGGTTTCCCGGAGAGGCAAGTCGCAGTGACAATTCCTGCGAATTCCAAAATTCGGCTCATTCTCGATCAGACTCGCCTGACCACGGCTTTTCCTGAACTGCTCGTAAGCGGCGGCCAGGGGGCGCGCATTTCGCTCGGCTATGCGGAGTCTCTGTACAGCGTAGGCGGACGCCGGGGTGAAAAAGGGAATCGGAATGATGTCGAGGGTAAGGAGTTTGTCGGGTATTACGACGAGTTCCTGACCGACGGCGGCTCCAATCGGCTCTTTCGTCCCTTGTGGTGGCGGACTTACCGTTATCTGGAGCTCAAGATTGAGACCCGTGATCAGCCGCTGCAGATCGAGGATCTTCGGGCCGTCTACGTCGGTTATCCCTTCAAAATGAAAGCCCGCCTGGTGAACGACTTTTCCCAGATCACCAAGTTTCTTGAAATTGGGTGGCGGACGGCGCGGCTGTGCGCCCATGAGACTTACATGGACTGTCCGTACTACGAGCAGCTCCAATATGCGGGTGACACCCGTATTCAAGGGCTTGTCTCGATCTTCAACTCGGGAGACGGGCGCCTGCTGCGCAACGCCATTGCGCAACTCGATGATTCCCGGACGTCGGAGGGTCTGACGCTGAGCCGGGCGCCGAGCCGACAGCAGCAGTACATCCCGCCCTTCTCGCTCTGGTGGATCGGCATGCTCCACGACTACTGGATGTACCTGGATGACCCGGAGTTCGTCCGCCAGACGTTGCCCGGGGTCCAGGCGGTTCTAACCTACTACGCCGGTTTTCAGAAAGAGAATGGCTCATTGGCCCGCATGCCGTTCTGGAACTACGCGGACTGGGCCGGTGAATGGCAGGGCGGAGTCCCGCCGGTCGGCGAAGACGGTTCTTCGGCTCTGCTCGATCTTCAGCTTTTGATGGCCTACGACTGGGCTTCCACAATGGAACAGGCACTGGGTTCGGCCCGTCTGGCCGAAGAGTATCAAAAAGCGGCTACCAAACTCCGGGCGACTATCTCCAAGTTGTACTGGGACCAGGGAAGGCAAATGTTCGCCGATACGACCGCCCGGGAGCACTTTGCTCAGTTCACCAATGCGTTGGCAGTGCTGGCGGGAATTGTCGGAGAATCCGATGCCCGTGACATCATCCACCGAATCCTCGATGACCGAACGATTGTTCAGGCCACCTACTATTCGCGCTACTACCTCAATCTGGCGGTGATTCGGGTTGGTGAGGGGAATCGTTATCTGGACCTTCTTGGCGAGTGGGAACAGATGGTGGAGCAGGGCCTGACGACTTGGGCTGAGCGTCCCGCGGGTGCGAGCAACCCGCCCCGCTCCGACTGCCATGCCTGGAGCGCGCATCCGAACATCGAGTTCTTCAGAACCATTCTTGGGATCGATTCGGCAGCCCCCGGCTTCAAGCGGGTGTCAGTCCGGCCCTTCCTTGGCAAGCTGAATGCCGTCTCCGGCTCGATCCCGCATCCGAAGGGCGAAATCTCAGTAAAGCTGGAGCGCCGGCAGGGCGGATTGGAAGCCGAAGTTTCTCTGCCGCAGGGTGTCGACGGGCAATTCACCTGGCAAGGACAGTCGCGCGCCCTCTCGTCGGGGAAAACCACGCTGAAATTCTAAAACGCGCAAACCCTATGACTGACACCGACTGACACGAACTGACACGAACGGACACGGACCGACGGGTTGGGTTAGTCCGTGTCCGTCCGTGTTCGTCCGTGTTGTCTTTCAAGGCCAACTCGCAAGCGCTCCCAGATCTTTGACTGCAGGCTTGTTTACGCCTTCGGGAATCAGCAGCACGACGGCTGCCACCCGTTTCTTGGCCGGCAGCACGGCCTCAAAGCCGACCAGCGTCGTTCCCGGGTTCGGCGCGTCGTAGTCGTGAGGAGGATTGGTGCTCCAGGTTTTCATCGCCACCTTGGCCGGTTCCCTCACTTCCAGGCGCAGCTTTCGGCCATCTAAACTCAGCTCAGCCGAATTGGCACCCGTAATCGTGACTTCGGCCGGTGTTAGTAGCGTCCAACGGACCGTTGTCTCTTTCTCGCGCGTCTCCAATTCGTCGCGCACGACGACGTATCGACCGTCGACGATGCCAACGCCGCGTTCGGCTTTGCTGATCTGTCCCTCGTAGATCTTGGTAAGGTCCACCTGGGCGTGCATCAACCGCGGATCAGCCGAGTGGCGGTTAATGGGGGCAAACCCCGAGGCCTGTTGCAGCTGACCGTCGATCGTCAGGGTGTTGTGAACCAGGTTGTTGTAGCGAAAAACCTGCCACCGCTGGGAATCCTGCTCCCTTCCCCAGAGATCGACCCCTTTGGACTCGAGCGAGTGGTAGTCCTGCGAGCCAAAGTCCATCGCCCAGCGGATACCGTCGGCCTCCATGACAAACGAGCCAATGTCCATGTGGGCATGGTTGACCGAGGCAGAACCGCCTTTCACCCCGACGAAGATCGCCCCCGGCTCGGTCCA
>RPQK01000476.1 GCA_003819755.1 Acidobacteriota bacterium
TACCCGCCTTCATTCGTGTGCGACAACTCCTGGACGCGCGACGAGGGGCCCGGTGACACCCCGGATCACAGCGGTTCGCCAAGATGATACTCATCGGCTGATACCATCCCGCTACAGCGACGACAGCGTGTTAGCGAGCCTTGCCGACGACGAACATCAACTCCAGGACCTGTTCGAGCTGGAGGGCGCCACGAATGACCGGCTGCTGGGAGAAGCCAACCTGCTTCCCGGCATCAGTATCCACGAGCTTCTGTTCGGGATTCCTTACGCGCGAATCGTAAACGCGGCGTTCACCCATGCGCATCCCTTAGGCAGTCGCTTTAACGGTGGCGAGCGAGGCGCGTGGTACGCGGCCTTTGAATCGGAAACCGCCGTGGCCGAGGTTGCTTTCCATAAGGCTCTGGAGCTCTTAGAAATCCATTGGAGTGAACCGGAAGCGTTTACATTCGATGATTACCTGGCCGACTTTCGAGCCGACCTTCACGACATCCGGGAAGACGCCGCGTACGTCAGGTGTCTGGACCCGGACAGCTACGTCAGCTCTCAAATGCTCGCCAGAGAATTGCTGTCGTCAGGGTCGGGTGGGATCGTCTACCCGAGCGTTCGACGCACAAGCGGGACGTGTCTTGCGTGCTTCCGGCCCGCACTGGTTACTAACGTTCGACAGGGGCTAACTGTCAGACTCACCTTCCAGAACTCGAACTTGCCTCCAATCCTCGGCTAGCTTGCTGTCCGTGGACCTTTCTCTATCTGGCGACCGCCATTGGGATGATCTTGCGGGAGCGCCCCAGGCGGCGGACCGTGTCTTGTATGGCGACGCTCTCGAGGGTCAGCGCTTCCTGAATTCGCGCGCAGTCCGGTCCTGCTTGAGCAGGATTCGGTTCATCGGGCCGAAAAAGGTAAAGGCGCGAATGGCCCTCCAGGGGACGATGAATAAGTAAGTGCGGGCCGCGGAAATACAGACTCTCGTCACTCCGCGTCGTCAAGGCGATCCATTGAGGCCGCGGTCGCAGCAGGCTCCGACCTATTCCCGCGTAGGCATGTTTACCGCCGATCAGGTCGAGAGCGGTAGGCAAGATGTCGAACTGGCTGACCCACTGGTTTCGAGTACCGACAAGCTTCAAGTCAGAAAGCCGGGGGCTGAGCAGTATCAACGGAACACGAAGAGTATCGAGCAATCCGCGCACCTTGACCGCTTGGGCATGGTCGCCAGTGATAACGAAGAGCGTCTCCTGAAACCCGGGATCCTCTTTCCTGAGCCTTTCCATGAAGTCACGGACTGCGGAGTCGACGTACTGAAAGGTTCTGAGGGTTTCGTCCGTCTGCTTTGACTGAAAGAATGCCGGAGCGCGACAGGGAGGATGTGAAGTGGTGGTCAGGATGTGGGCCGTATAGTCTTTCCGGCGCTTCAGGATGATCCGGGCAGAAGCCTGGAGAAAAGGCCCATCCAGCAGCCCCTGGGAATCCTCCTGCTCGCCCGGATATTTCAACTGTTCCAATTCCTCGGATAACTCTCGGAAGCCCAGGCTCTGGAAGCCTTGGTTGCCCATGAAGGCGGCGAAATCAGTCAGTCGCGTCCGACCCCCGTGGAACGCGAAGTGCTGATACTGTCTGCCCGACAAAATTCGGGGCAGCGTCGCGTAGTAGCCATTCAATTCCCAGTCGGCAAAACGCCGCACCCGCTCCTCGACATTTTCTTTCGGCAGCCCGGTAGCCACTCCGAAGACGCTGCCCGCCGTCTGACTGGCGGCCTGTACCACGTTGGGGAAATAGAGTCCCCGGGAAGCGTATTCGCGAAGAAACGGCATCACGGGCTCGCCGCCAGACGAGCTCTCCATGATTTCCGTGGAAAGGCTTTCGATCTGGACGACCACGATGTTGCGGATATGGGTGTCGTTTGTCGATGTCAGTTCCGTGAGCAGGGGATAGGAACGGTTGGCGGGCGACCGGTCAAGGGCCGCCAGGCAGGCTTGGACCGCCTCATCCTGAGTCAAACGCTCTGGTGGAGCGGGATCGAGAGCGGCCACGACTTGGACCCGGAACAGATCATAAAACGGATTGATCACCGCCTGGTTCAATCCAAAGTCATCAAAGGCGGCATATTCAGCGGCATAAACACCGCGTACCACCCAGCCGAACGCGGATCCGTTCCATTTGCGTGGCACCGGATCGACCGTCAGCAACAGAGCACCGGTCGTAAAAACGAGCAACCACGCTCGCTCGCGCCACCGGATCGGCAGAGAAGGCAAAACCGCAGCCAACCTGGCGCCTGTCCACGCGCCCGCCCACCAGTAAGCAAGGGAGCCTCCGAGGAGAAGGAGAACCAGCCACGGATGGAAAGCTAGAAAGTCGTGAACAGCCAGGAAGGGCTCATCCAGCCGCGTCAGGTAGCGAAGAAGGATCTCACCGAAATGTTCGTGGCGCTCGCGTAAGAACCAATAGGCGGCCGTACACGCGATGAAGTGCAGAAACCCGGCCGTCCACCAGTACCAGACCCAGATCCGCGGCCGCCCGAGGCGGGCCGCTTGCACGAGGAGGCAAAACAGCGAGAATTCATAGCCAAGAAGAGCTAGATCCATTCGGGCGCCGGCCAGGCAAGCCTGCAGAATTTCCAGACCCGGAGGCGAGCTTTCGAAGAGGCGCAAAAAGACAAGCCGATAAGCAGCGAAACCCAGCAGGTTGGCGAGTGAGAAAACACCTCCTATCAACAGAATCTGTCTCTCGAGAAGCCGCACGTGATTGTCCGGCCGAGAGTTTACCCTAAGGAGCGGCGGTTCTCCAGTAACCAAATGGAGGCGGGCGGGCCTGTTGCCGGCCGCCACCTGTAATTTTCAGTCACGACATGTTGGCTGCAGGCTTGGACAAGCTTCGAGATCGAGGAAGGCGCACACCTTTCCGCCTGTATTGTAATTATATCCAACATTCGGGCGGAGCGTAGTGCCACGAGAGTCTGGTTGAGTGTGGAGTTTTTTCACATGTCCGCTTCCATTTGTCAGTTTCCCGGTGAGTTCTGGGTTACCATGGCGGCTCGGACAGCCGGGCGAGTGCGGGACACTGCCCAGGTGCTTTCCTGACATTGATTTTCGGCCCGGCCAGCTTTTCTGCTGACCGCTAACACCGTGGAGGTGAGCCATGCGTCTTCGGGATTCCTTCGTCATCATCACTCTGTGTCTGAGTTTGTGCGTCCTCGTCTTCGGTCAGGTATTCCCCTCCTCTCTTCAGACGCCGGACGTCGTTTACGGAGCATCGTGGGTCGAGTGGCCTGGTTCGGTTCCTGATCGAGGCCTGGTTCTCGCAGTATCGGGACCCGAAGGGCTTTACTTGAAACAGGAATACCCGGCGGGCAGTTGGGCACGCTTCAGCCTTGTTGACGAGCAAGGACGGCCTCGGCAGGAGGGCGTCTACAAGTGGGAACTGGTGCTCCATGCCGACGGCTGGCAGGACCCAAATGAGTTGGGTCAGCGTGGCGGCCAGATCCGAGCCGGATGGTTTCAAATCCAGGACGGAAGGGTCGTGGCTGAGCAGAATCGAGGCGAAAGTCAACCGGTCGTGGTCGAAGAGAGCGCCCCGGAAAACAGTCTGTATGTCGACGAGCAGGGACGGGTAGGAGTGGGGACATCGATGCCGCGGGCCCAGCTGCACATGAAGGGCACAGATCCTGGCCTGACGATCGAGGACGCCCAGACAGGCGGACGCGAGTACACGCTGCGCAGC
The DNA here is from genome assembly GCA_003819755.1 of Acidobacteriota bacterium. Classification (GTDB taxonomy): domain Bacteria; phylum Acidobacteriota; class UBA6911; order RPQK01; family RPQK01; genus RPQK01. Next base: position 3,715 of record RPQK01000476.1, read on the forward strand.
CAGAAAAGCGGTGATGGGTCGCTGGGGCTTTTTGATGAAACGACTGGCAAAATACGCTGGCTAGTGGACGCCGAAGGCCGGATGGGGATCAGCACGACCAAGCCGACCTCGACGCTTACGGTCGACGGGTACATTGAGGCGACGAAGGGTTTTCTGGTGAATGGTCGGCCGTTCCCCTCTTCCGGCGGATTCCTCGGCGCGGTCCCGCTTTCGACGGAAGGCGCCAGCAACAGCTACTTTGGCACCGGGGCAGGAGCGACGACAACGGGCACCCAGGACTCCTTCTTCGGAGCGAATGCTGGATCCGTGAACACAACGGGCAGTATGAATGCCTTCTTTGGCGCTTGGACTGGAAATGCGAACACAACCGGCGAAGGCAACGCCTTTTTCGGTCGTACGGCCGGATACCGCAATACAACCGGAGGATACAACACGTTTTCCGGGCTCGCGGCCGGAGCCGGTAACACGACGGGTGGCCATAACTCCTCCTTGGGTCATTCTGCAGGCCTTGGCGTTACCGTCGAGAACAACAATACCTTCGTGGGGGCCGGTGCAGATCTGAATCCCGGCGCCGATCCACTCACAAACCCGGTCAACAATGCAACCGCAATCGGGTTCCAGGCTTATGTCAGCCGGTCGAACAGTCTGGTTCTGGGTGGCGTACGGGGATTCCAGGGAGTCACAGTAGAAACCTTCGTCGGCATCGGCACCCCGAGTCCGGACCGCCAATTCGTGGTCGAGGGCAGCGAAGCGCTCGGCAAGTTCCGGCGCTACAACGCGACGACCGCGAGCCACGGCCCGGCCTTTCTCTTTGAGCGCGCCCGGGGAATGAATACCGCTCCATTGAACATGGCCCCCGGAGACTACCTCGGCAAAGTGCAGTTCCGGGGCCTGGCTAGCGGCAACTGGATCGAATACGGAGCCCTGGCTTTCATTGCATCTGACACCAATCAGAATGGCCGATTCTCCTTTGTCGACCGTGACCTGGTGACCGAACGGATGGTCGTGTTAAACACGGGGAACGTCGGGATCGGTACTAATGCGCCGACGGAGCGGCTGGACGTCGCTGGCAATCTGAGGATCAGGGGAAGCGTCGTTTACGGGGCGCCAGCGGGAATTCCTGACTATGTCTTTGAGTCGGATTACCGTTTGATGCCCATGGCAGAGCTGAGGCGGTACGTCAGGAGCGAGAAGCACCTGCCCAACGTTCCTCAGGCGAGCGAAATCCAGAAGAACGGGGTCAACCTAGGCGAGTTTCAGATGAAACTCCTTGAGAAGGTCGAGGAACTGACCCTTTACACGCTGGAGCAGGCGAAAGTAATTGAGCACCAGAATGAAGAGGCAACCGTCCTGAAAGACCGTGTTGAGGCTCTCGAGCAGATGGTAAAACTGCTCTTAGCGCGGTCTTCGGATTGAGACGTCTGTCCGGGGCAAAGGGACAGTCTACTCAATCGCCGAGTTTCTGAGTCTTAGGGATTTGCGGCTGTTACGGGGCGGACTTCGACTACCCAGGGAATGTGTTCCCGGCCGATGGCGAGTTTGACTCTATAGCGAGGTAGGCGGGACTCCGAGGATTTGACCCCGGGCCTGGCACAGGGCCCGCCGCCCAGAGACGTGAGAACGCGACTGTGGGGCAACGGGACTTGGATTTGAGGGGGCTCGAGGCCCCATACTCCACCGCGCAGATACGGCTGGCCTGCCGGCTGCCCGGTCTCGGGATCGCGCGGCTGTTCGAGAACCAGGGAGACGATTCCGGGCAGGATCAAGTGGCGACTGAAGTCCGGGTATCTCCGACGAAGCGTCTGGTAGTCCTTGGCCGCATCGATCGCGAACAGGCGTGTGTGCTCCGGGCGTGCGTCTCCCGGAATGGTCCGGGAAGAAGGACCGTCATATTCCAGAGCAACGAAGACTCGTCTGTCCGGCACAGCGAAGTAGTGCGCACCCGCGTCTTTGCTTTCCACGGGCCAATCCACGTCGAAGCCCAGCTCGGCCAGCTTGGCCCGGTCAAACCACCCCGGGCCATCCTGGGGCTCGCGTCTCCAGCGCAACGCCTGCGAATCCCAGATCAGCTGGAGGAACACGCCGGTATTATCGGCCGAGGAGCGCGAAAAGCAAAGCTCACGCTCGGTCAACTCGACTGTCCCGACCACGTCGCGCCGGTTCTGCCAGACGCCGTAGAGAACCCAGGCGTTGCTTAGCAGCACCAGCCCCAGGGCGGCCGACAAAGAGAGCTTTCGTCGCATCAGTGCGCCTCCCCGGCTCTCCGGAGGCGCAACTTGCGAAAGAGCGCGAGCAGACCTAGCGAGATGAGCCCTGTAATAAGGAAAAAGAGATATTTGGGCATCCAGTCCCACCACCAGTCGAAGAGCCGGACATAGATGAAGATCGCAAAAAAGCCCGCCCCGACGTTCATGAGGCTGGCCTGCTGTTTCCTGGCGCCGGGCCAGACAGCGCCGAGCGATAAGGCAAGCCCAGCGAGCTGGTAGAAAACCTCCACCGTGCGGGGCGCCCACCCAAGGGCGCTCGCTTGACCCCATACAGAAAGCA
>RPQK01000477.1 GCA_003819755.1 Acidobacteriota bacterium
GTGGCTGTCCTCGACGCCGAGTTTTACACCGCCGATGCTTTTCCCGAGAAATATCGCGGAGGAGCGTTCCTGGCGTTGCACGGATCCTGGAACCGGGCAGAACGGGTCGGGTACTCGGTTGTTTTTGTCCCCTTCAAGAACGGGAAGGCTGCCGGCGGCCCGGAGAATTTTCTGACCGGCTGGATGCTTTCGCCTGAAAAGAAAGAAGTCTGGGGACGGCCGGTCGGCGTCCTTCAACTCCCTGACGGCTCGCTCTTGGTTTCTGATGACGGCGGCAACAAGGTCTGGCGTATCCGGTATGAGCGCCGGTAAGAAAATCATAAGTGGAATCCCCCTGGGAGCGCCGGCGAGACGCCAGCGAGACGCCCGCGCTCCCAGGGCGATGCTGTACGTCGTTACCTTGAGCGGCACTCTCCTGCTCGCGCAGACACCAACGCCCGAGTTCTCTCATTCAGTGCACCTCAAAACCGTAGGATTGACGTGCGTTCAGTGCCATACCTCGGTTTCCGAAAGCCGCTCGGCCAAAGATGTAAATCTTCCCAACGCAGAAATCTGTGCCATGTGCCACTCGGCCGAAGATGGCGACCAGCGCGGCAAGGCGTCCGATTTCGTTCCAGAAGTTCCTCCCCGGCCCGTGAATTTCAACCACGAGCAGCACCTCGGCATTTCTGACCTGCTTCCCCGCATAGTCAACGCTCTTGAATCCGGTCATTATCCCGAGGGCGATCCGGCGGCGATTCGCCGCCAGATAGACTCAGAGGAGGCCTGTACCGCTTGTCATCGCGGCCTCCAGCAGACGGACCTGGGCCGCCGCGAGAACTATCCACTCATGTCGGATTGCCTCGCCTGTCACAAGCCGGCAGGTAACGCCATGGCCGAGTGCCGGAAATGTCACGTGCCGGAATTCAGCCTCCTTCCAGCCGACCACCAGGCGCCGACCTTTTTTGACGATCACTCTACCGAGGGCCAGAAGAAGAACATCGAACGCTGCCGTCAGTGCCACACCCCCCGATTCAATCCCTGCAGTCAGTGCCATTAACCTTGCTCTTGCGCCCGAACAGGACGTGGTCAACAATGTCCCCCAACGGGGGAAGAACAGTGCTGACGCGATTCTTCAAGCTCGAGGAAAACCAAACCACTATCCAGCGCGAAGTTTCAGGCGGAATCACGACGTTCATGACGATGGCTTACATCATTTTTGTGCAGCCGGTTGTCATGAATGCCGCCGGGATTGATCTGGAAGCCGCCATGGTGGCGACCTGCGTTTCAAGCGCCCTGGCGACTTTCATCATGGGACTGGTGGCTAACTACCCGGTTGCCCTGGCTCCGGCCATGGGTCACAACTTCTTTTTCACTTACACGGTCGTCCTGACGCTCCAATACAGCTGGCAGCAGGCTTTGGGAGCCGTGTTTATCGCCGGGCTGCTTTTCGTTCTGCTCTCGGGTGTCGGACTGCGGGAAAGACTGTTGAACGAGGTTCCGGCGACGCTAAAACACGCGATAGCGGTCGGCATCGGCCTGCTGATCGCGGTAGTCGGGCTCGAGTGGAGCGGGATCGTTGTCGCCAACCCAGGGACCCTCGTCGGAATGGGGAAACTTAGCGCTCCTCCGGTGCTCCTGTCGCTGTTCGGCTTGACTCTGATGGCGGTGCTGCTGGCCTTGCGCGTTCGGGCTGCCATGATGATTGGAATCGGCGCCACTCTGGTCCTCGCCCTTTTCACCGGGATGGCTCAGTTTGAAGGTGTGGTGGGGCCGGTGCCTTCACTTGCGCCGACTTTCCTCAAACTCGACATCCTTGGGGCATTCCAGCCCCACATGATCTCGATCATCTTCATCTTCTTCTTTCTGGCCCTCTTTGACACGGTGGGAACGTTGATCGGGGTGAGCCAGGAGGCCGGGTTGCTCAGCCCGGATGGCACCTTGCCTCGAGCCCGCGAGGCGCTCCTGTCCGACGCGACCGGGACTTCGCTGGGAGCCCTGCTCGGCACATCTACCGTGACCAGCTACATCGAGAGTGCTGCCGGAGTCAGTGCGGGCGCCCGGACCGGACTGGCAAACATGGTCACCGGCGTGCTGTTGCTCCTCTCGGTGTTTTTCTCGCCTCTGGTTAAGATGATCGGAGGCGGGGTGCAATATGGCGAAGGACTCAGGCTTTACCCGATCGTCGCTCCTGCCCTGATCATCGTCGGCTGTTTTATGATCAAGAATGTGCGACACATCGTCTGGGACGATTTTGGAGAGGCCATCCCGGCGTTTCTCACGATCATGATAATGCCCTTGACCTTCAGCATCACCGAGGGAATCGCTTTCGGCTTTATCTCTTATACCGTTCTAAAGGCCGTGCAGGGGAAATTGCGGGAGGTGCCGATCCTCATCTCAGTCTTCGCACTGCTCTTTATCATTCGCTACGTCTTCCTGCTTTAGACCGATGAGGCAACCCCCAGGTTTCAGACGATATTCCGGGACAGTGTTTGCGGGATGGATTCGAGAAGGCTTCCTGCCGCCCCAGGCTCTCCTTGACCACCCGGAGGAGATCGGGCGCCTGCCGGGCGCACAGCACCTGCTTGACTGCGAGGGGCGACAAATTCACCGACTCCCGCTGCCGTTCCAGGACGGGACCCGGAGTTGCTTTACTTACTACTTCACCAACGCTTCATTCGGCCGCGGCTTTCGCCGTTCTTACGCCTTTCGGACATTGCGGATGTCGCTGCGCCTGCAAAAGCACCGATTCCCCACTCTGAATGTGCTCGCCGCCCTGAAGCGACGGGGTGAACTGCTGAACTGGACGGGGCTTCTGGTTGCGGAGGAAGTCCAGTCGGTCTGCGAATTGCCGTCCGCCGGGCAACACGTTTTTCAGATTCATCCTTCCATCAGTCTGTCCCCCGAGCTTGCTGCCGCCCTCGGCCGGTACCTGGCGTCCTTGCACGGCGCCGGTTTTTACCACGGCGATTTGAAGAGCCGGCACACCCTGGTCTCCGATCAGAAGCAAGGTTATTCCTTTCACCTGGTCGACCTGGAGAAATCGCTGTACTTACCGTATTTACCCTCGTCGCTCGGGCTGGTGCTCGCGTCGCGCGATCTCGTTCAGCTCTTCGCCTCCCTCCCGGGTGCGGATCCCAGGGAATCGAAAGCTGACCTGGTGCTCGAGTCTTATCTTGAGTCAGCGGACCTGACCGCCCGGCAGAAGCGCGCACTGAAGAAGTTGACCAGCCTTTACGGCAAGCACGGATCATTTCGCCAAGGCAGAACGTTGCTGGAGAATCTCGTCGACCTGCTTCGGCGGAAATAACACTGCGTGAGTCTAAAGCTGACAGCTGACGGCTGACAGCTGACAACTGCTTCGTTTTGGCTTTCGTCAGCCGTCAGCTGTCAGCTTTCTTCATCCTTCATCCTTCATCCTTCATCCTTCATCCTTTCTTCCTGCGATGCGGCACGAACCAAGTTGCCTGCTGGGGTTGAGTCTCAAGGCCCGTGATGTATCATTGAATGTAAGGAGCCGAAGCTCCAGCCGATAGACAGCGGCGCACTTGCAGTAGATGTTGCCCGGTCCATTCCTCAAACGGCTCCAGTTTCGGCGCGAAAACCGAAACACCCTCACGGTCGAGTCGCGCCTGCTTCTTCGGAATCTAAGAACCAAACCACAAAGGAGGAAATATGAGACTTACATCCATTAAGCTCAATGACTTTCGGGACCTTTACCTTTATCAGCTCAAAGACCTCTACTACACCGAGAACCAGATCATCGAGGCGATGCCGAAGATGATCGAAGCGGCCACGTCCACCGAGCTGCAAAGCGCGTTCCGCACGCATTTGGAGCAGACCAAGAGCCAGCGGCAGCGTCTGGAAAAGATCTTCGGGCGGCTGAACATGGAGCCGGAAGAGGAAAAATCCAGCGCAGCGGCCGGGCTGATTGATGATGGAAGCTACATGGTCAAAGCCGACGGTGATCCTGCGGTGAGGGACGCCGGACTAATCGCGGCCGCGCAGCGGATCGAACACTACGAGATGGCCGGCTACGGCTGCGCCCGAACCTATGCCCACCGGCTGGGGTTCCACGAGGATGCTAACGTCCTGCAGAAGATCCTCGACGAAGAAGGCCAGACTGACAAAAAACTCACCGCGCTGGCCGAAAGCCACATCAACGCCGAAGCCCAGCACGCAACGAGACGGTACTAAGCTTGCTGACGCATCTGGCCTCGCGGCCAGGTGCGGGTGCTTTTGCACAGCAGCCGTTGTCAAAAGGACCTCACGGACCTCAAGGACGGAAAGAGGGCAGTGTCTTTGAGGTCGTTGAGGTTGTCCTTTTCACAACGCCACGGTCGTCAGCAGCTGGGGCGGCTTTCGCACTTTGCCGGCCTGCTCAAAAGAATAGGCGATCTTGATCAGCGCCGGCTCGCTCCACGCCCGCCCGAAGAACGATATCCCGACCGGCAGCCCGCGGAAGTAGCCCATAGGCACCGTAATGTTCGGATAGCCGGCCACGGCCGCCGGGCTAGAGCTGCCGCCCGAAGAACTGTCTCCGTTCACCAGGTCGATTAACCAGGCCGGGCCTCCGGTGGGCGCCACCAGGGCATCGAGCTTCTTTTCCTCCATCACCCGGTCGATGCCTTTCTCCCTTGAAAGAACGCGGCATTTCTCGAGGCTGTCCAGATATTCCTGCGTGGTCAAAGGACCCTTCTCCTGAGCTTTGATGAAGATTTCCTGGCCAAAATAGGGCATCTCCCGGTCGCGGTGTTCGTCGTTGAAGCGGATCAACTCTTCCAGGTTGCGGACTCGTGCTCCGGGGCCCAGCGACGCCAGGTAGGCGTTCAGGTCGGCCTTGAACTCGTAAAGCAACACTTGAAAGGAATGCCGGCCAAGCTCGCGGCGTTCGGGGATCTCGACCGGGTCAACGAGTATTGCCCCCTCCTTCTTCAAAAGGGCAACCGCTTCGTTCATCAAACGATCGACTTCCGGGTGAAAGCCCAGGAATTCGCGCGCCACCCCGATCCGGGCTCCCTTCAAACCACCCGGATCGAGAAATGGCGTGTAGTCGGACCGCCCACGCTCCTGGCTTGCTGCCGTAGCTTTGTCCGCGGTATCGACACCCGCCATGGCGCCCAGAAGTATCGCGGCATCTGCGACTGTCCGGGCCATCGGGCCGGCGGTGTCCTGGGTGTGCGCGATCGGAATGATGCCGGATCGGCTCACGAGCCCAACGGTCGGCTTGATCCCGACGATCCCGTTCGCATTCGAGGGGCACATAATCGAGCCGTTCGTCTCCGTCCCCACGGCGACGGCGCATAGATTAGCGGAGACCGCTACTGCAGATCCGGAGCTCGAACCACAGGGGTTCCGATCAAGGGCATAGGGATTACGACACTGACCTCCCCGGCCGCTCCACCCGCTCGACGAGTTGTCTGACCGAAAGTTGGCCCACTCGCTCAAGTTCGCTTTGGCCAGGAGAACCGCACCTGCATTCCGCAGTTTTCCGGCCACAAAGGCGTCGCGGGCGGGAACGGAGCCCTCGAGGGCCAGCGAACCGGCCGTAGTCGTCATCTTGTCGTGGGTGTCTATATTGTCCTTCAGCACGACCGGGATTCCGTGAAGGGGACCCCGCGGGCCTTTCGCCTTCCGTTCCTGGTCCAGGGCTTTGGCAATTCCCAGGGCCTCGGGATTCAACTCGATAATGGCTTGCAGATGAGGGTCCAGATCCTTGATCCGGTCGAGATAGAGCTTGGTGATCGATTCCGCCGACAGCTCGCCCGCCTGCATCTTCTTCTGCAGGTCGGTGATGGTCGTTTCCTCAAGCCTGAACGGCTTGCTCCTCGATATCTGCCGATCCCCTGCCCGGGCGGAGGCCTGAAGGCCGATGCCACCCGCAGCCACGCTCCCGATGAAGCCTCTCCGGTCTACCTGGTTGTTTTTTCGCATGTTTTGTCGCACCGCGAGTCTTATGCCACCTTTTCCTCGAGAATGCAACGGGCCGCAACCTGGCTTTTTCTGTCACCGCTCTTGGTTTACCATCGCTCCCACAGGAGAGGATCTAATGAACGGAATACCGGTCTTGTCGGTCGAGGGTGATTGCATTGCCAAAGCGTGGGAACTTTCGCTGATCGAGCTTTACCACAAAGGCGGCCGGGTAAAGACGCAGTACGACAAGGCGGACGACCCCTTGAGCCGAGATGCCACGATGATCATCACTGTAACCGACCCTTCCAATGAGCCGATGATCCACAAGGATTTCCCGGGCGGGCTCGAGGACCTCCAGGA
>RPQK01000478.1 GCA_003819755.1 Acidobacteriota bacterium
ACAGGATTAACAGGATCAGGGTGGGACCCTGATCCTGTTAATCCTGTTAATCCTGTCAGAAAGGGTATAAGAGCGAGCCAAGTGGGAGAAACTGATGCTGCTTACGACATTTCCGCGTCGTAAAGACTTTGAGCCTTCGATCGAGGTCCTTAACACACTCGGCCTCTCGCACCAGGTCGTTGACCCGAGCCCCGGTTACCGTTTAGTGGGGGTCCCGGCAATTGTCTTGGAAGAGGACGCTCTGAGAGAACTGTCGTGCACCGGCTCGGACGAGTTTTACTGCTCAGGTTGGGTCAACTTCCTGCCCGGGACTCGTAGTGTCCCTCCGGAGGAACCGGAACTTTTCCCCGAGGATCGTTTGGGGACCGTGGCCATCATGGTGCTCGGTCCTTGCGTCGCCGACCTATCCAAGATTCGGCTCATTGCGCATATTTCAGGGGACCTCAGCGAAGTTTTTCCTTATCTTAACGCGGAGATGACGTCCGCTTGTTTCAATGCCGGCGGGCCGAGTCTCGTATTCATGGAAGGCTACCGGATGATCTCGCTGTTGCCCGACCGCATCGCCGTGGCAAAGGCAGACGACATTGTCGATGCGTGGCGAGTGCTCGAGAGGGTCCGTCGTCTCGTCAACCGTTGCTGGGAGCACCGTTCGATCCTGACGCCGTGTTACGAGCGTCGCCGGAAGCCGCCGGCCATCGAGATCTACAAACGGCTGCCGGCGACCAATTGCGGAGTGTGCGGTGAGGCAACCTGCCTGGCCTTTGCCTTGCGACTCTGGAGCGGGGAGGTTGCGGTCAGCCAGTGCTCAGCCGTGTTCGACGGGCCATACGCTCATCTAAAAGAGGCACTTTTGCAGTTGTGCTCCGGGATGGACCTCAGGATCGAGGAGCAGAGAACGACCTACGACGGAGAAATCGGCCGTTATCGCGAGTAGAAACATAGACAGATAGACATTAATCGATCTTAGAGTGGTAAACTCTCCCCATGGATTCTCTGGTAAGAGCATTAAAAGCGTTGGCTGACCCGATCCGACTGCGGATCGTCGAGTTCCTGCGCCACCCCCAGCGCAGTTGCTGCGCCCGCGAGGGCGTGGTCTGCGCCTGCGATCTCGAGGAATACCTGGGCCTGACCCAGCCAACCATAAGTCATCATATGAAGATTCTGGTCGATGCTGGTCTCGTCCAGGCAGCGAAGCACGGCCGCTGGGTCTACTACGATTTGAACCGCCAGGCCTTTGCGAGCGTCGTGGGAGCTCTCGGCCACTACCAAACAGGACAACTTGCCACCCGGCAGGCCGATAGCGCAACCCACCAGGATCACGGAGGACTTTGATGGACGGCACAACGAAGCGATTGTCTTTTCTGGACCGTTATCTGACTCTCTGGATTTTTTCCGCAATGGCCCTCGGTGTCGGGCTGGGCTATTTCATTCAGGGAATCGAAGGGTTTTTGAACCGGTTTCAAGTAGGGGCGACGAACCTTCCGATCGCCGTCGGACTCATCCTCATGATGTATCCCCCCCTCGCCAAGGTGCGCTACGAAGAGCTCGGGGAGGTCTTCCGCAACTGGAGGATCCTCGGATTGTCACTCGTGCAGAACTGGATCATCGGGCCCATGCTGATGTTCTTTCTGGCGATCATCTTCCTGCGAGGGTATCCGGAGTACATGATCGGGTTGATTATGATCGGACTGGCCCGCTGCATCGCCATGGTGATCGTATGGAACGAGTTGGCCAAAGGCGACAGCGAGTACGCGGCCGGTCTGGTTGCATTCAACAGCATCTTCCAGGTCCTCTTCTTCAGCGTCTACGCGTACGTCTTCATTACCGTCCTACCCCCGGTTTTCGGCTTGTCGGGAAGTATCGTCGACATCAGCATGGGCGAAGTTGCGAAGGCGGTATTTATCTACCTGGGCATTCCTTTTCTCGCCGGTCTGCTCACGCGAGTCTTCCTGCTGCGCGCCAAAGGGCGGCAGTGGTACGAAAAGCGCTTCATCCCCAAGATCAGCCCGATGACGCTGGTGGCGTTGCTCTTCACGATCGTGACGATGTTCAGCCTCAAGGGGAATCTGATCGTGCGGATCCCGCTCGACGTCGTGCGCATTGCGATTCCTCTGGTCATCTATTTTGTCGTCATGTTCCTGGTCAGTTTCTATATGGGCCGGAAAATCGGAGCGGATTACTCCAAGACAGCCACGCTCTCCTTCACGGCGGCAAGCAACAATTTCGAGCTCGCGATTGCCGTCGCCATCGCTGTCTTCGGGATCAACTCCGGAGTCGCGTTTGCGGCCGTCATCGGCCCCCTCGTCGAGGTCCCGGTCTTGATCAGCTTGGTCAACCTGGCTTTTTACTTCCAACGGCGCTGGTTTGGACATGAGCTTGAGGCTCCCCGCGGCGCGCTTCGCGCCGCCGCACCTGAATGCCCGAGCGTCATCAGCGGGAAGAGGTAGAGCCGCAGATTGCTTGCCAGTGGAACGGAGGTCTCGCGTGGGTCAGACATCAAAGGCCAGCGTGTTGTTTCTGTGCACCAAAAACTCCTGCCGGAGTCAGATGGCCGAAGGCTGGTGCCGGCAGCTTAAGGGTGACCGCTTCGCTGTGTGCTCCGCGGGGATCGAAAAGAGCCAGGTCGATCCCCGCGCGGCGCGGGCCATGGCCGAGGTCGGAGTGGATATCTCACGGCAATACTCCAAGCAAGTCTCTGAACTTCACGGAGAGTTCGACTATGTGGTGACGGTGTGTGACGCGGCCGCGGAGCAATGCCCCATTTTCCCGGCCAAGACCCGGGTGATTCACGCCGGCTTTGAGGATCCTCCCAAGCTCGCCAGAAATGCCAGAAGCGAGGAGGAAGCGCTTTCCCATTACCGCAGAATCAGGGACGAAATCCGAGGGTTTGTGGAAGGAATCGAGCATAGTCTGGGTGTTGCCGGGTAGGTCATGTCGCTCGTTGACTGGCCCTCTCTCGAACCGGCCGTACAGGGGGCCGAGCACCCGCAATTAGTGTTTGACTTACGCCTTTAATTCCATTATTCTGGAATTATGGAACGGAAAGGATCTTCAGAGTCGGCAGTCACCACGCGATACGCAGAGATGTTTACCGCCTTGGGAGCGGAACCTCGTCTGCGGATTCTCCGTCTGTTGCTTTCCGCACATCCGGAGGGCCTGGTGGTGGGAGAGATCCTGGAAAGCCTGGACATACCCGCCTCCACTTTGTCGCACCACTTGGAAAAGTTGAAGGTCTACGAGTTGATCACGGTCGAGCGGAAGAGCACTTTCCTGCGATACCGGGCCAATACGGACACGCTCCGGGAATTGCTGTCCTTCATGTATGCGGAATGCTGCACCAGGAGTAAGGCCATTGAGCCAGAGCAGATCGTGACAATCAAAAAATGACGATCGCTCCAGACGATTATTGAAAGTGAGGAAAAACCGAATGAGTAATAACCAAGACGTAAAAGCCAATGTCCAAGAACGATATGGCAAGGCCGCTCTGACCGTCATGCAGGGTGCGAAAGCCGGCTGTGGGTGCGGCTGCGATTGCGGGACTGACGCCTCAGAGGCGTGGGATCCAGTCACCGCTAATCTCTACGATCAGACCCAGATCGAGGGGATTCCCCAGGAAGCTTTCCTTGCTTCGCTGGGGTGCGGAAATCCGACGGCTCTCGCTCGATTGGAGCCCGGCCAGACCGTGCTGGATCTGGGTTCGGGTGGCGGGATTGACGTCCTGCTGTCCGCCAAACGTGTCGGCCCAACCGGAAAGGCGTACGGCCTGGACATGACCGACGAGATGCTTGCTCTCGCGGAGGAGAACAAGCGGAAATCCGGATTGACGAACGTCGAGTTCCTGCGGGGGGAAATCGAGAATATTCCCCTGCCCGACGCCTCGGTTGATGTCGTCATTTCGAACTGTGTCATCAACCTTTCGGCGGACAAGGACCGCGTGCTGCGAGAAGCGTTCCGAGTGCTGAGGCCGGGTGGGCTTTTCGCTGTCTCCGATGTCGTGTCGAAGGGCGACATCCCGGAAGAGATCCGTCGCAGTATCGAGCTGTGGGCGGGCTGTATTGCGGGCGCTCTGGATGATCGCGAATACGACCAGAAACTGCGCGAAGCCGGGTTTGTCGACGTCAAGCTCGAGCCCACACGTGTCTATCGAGCCGAGGACGCTCGCGGTTTCCTTGAAGAGAACGGACTCGACGTGGAGACCCTGGCGCCCCAGGTGGACGGCAAATTCATGAGTGCCTTCGTGCGCGCTCGAAAGCCATAAACTGCTACCCGCCTCGGCCCGCCTTGTCGAGAGATCCCTCAGGTATGGCGTCGGGAACGGACAGCCGCAGCCGCTTGAGGCTGCGGCGTGTGAGCCGGCCAAGTGAAGCCCGGCGGAGGGTCAATGCCGAGGCAGCCCGGCGCGCTTCCGCGCCGGAGCGGAGTCGGCAAAGCCCGAAGCCTGGCTTCGCTCAGGCGGGTCGACCGGGCGGCCCTGAAATGCGCGGCCGGTCGACCATCCTGCCCGGAAGTACAGTCGTAACCCAGCCGCGTCCTTCTTGACCATTGCCGGGGACAATCAGCCGCGATGTTGCCGCCCATGCACGGACTAGGATTTCAGGATGCCATCCCAGCCCTTGCGGTACTCCGGCCGCTTGATCAAGGGGTCTGCTTCCGGCGCATTGGTGGCGCGCATCTTCCGGTAGTCCCACTCGAGCTTCTTTCCGGCGCGGTAGGCCACGTTGCCCAGGTGGTTCGCCTCGGTCGTCCAACCGGAGTACTGGAAATTCGAACCTGGTACCGGGCCGACCCCCTTGGCGTGGTTAACCCACTCGACATAGTGCCCTGGCGAGCGGGGCAGTGTCGCCGGCGGCGTTTTGAAGTCTTTGAATTTCTCCTCGGGCAGCAGTTTTCCGTTGCCCAGCAGCATGCCGTTGTCGCCAATGAACAGCTGTGAGCGTCCACCCCACTCTTCCACCCATCCTGGAGGCCTGCTGTCACCCTGATGCCAGACGAGCTTGAGCGCGGGCTGGGAGCCGACCGCGGCGTATTCAAAGGTCGCTCTCAAGGTTGCGGGTGCGAGTTCCTTATGCGCTGCCGGGACGTTGTGTGAGACGGCTTCGACCGTCAACGGGGCCAGCACCTTCCCGCCTTTTCCGTCCGGCCGCCAAAGGTCCAGCACGGTGTAAGGGACGTCGTTGTCATGACTGCCGAGGTCGCTCATCGTACCGTTGGCAAAATCCCACCAGCGATACCACCGGGGACCGGGGAAATACGTCGCATGGTACGGTCGCTCGGGCGCGGGTCCGAGCCAGAGGTCCCAACTCATGTGCTCCGGGACAGGCATCTCCTCCTTGAACCGCTCGACAATCTGGATGCCGTTGTAGAAACCGTGAGGTTTGTCGAACTTCTCGGCAGAGGCAGCGTCCTGGAGCCCCCACGCGCGGCTTGCCCAAACGTGGACTTCACGCACGGGACCGATCACTCCGGTATTGAGGATCTCGCGGATCGTGCGCCGGCTTTCAGAGGCATGCCCCTGGTTGCCCATCTGGGTCGACAGCTTCGGGTATTTAGCGGCAGTTTCCCGGATAAGTCGGGTTTCCCAGATGTTGTAGCAGAGCGGTTTCTCGCAGTAGAGGTGCTTGCCGTTGGTGAGCGCCAGGTAAGCCGCAACCGCGTGCGTTTGTTCGGCGATCGAGACCACGACGGCATCGAAGTCCTTCGGGTTGTCGAAAACCCGCCGCAGATCTTTGTAAGTCTTCGCCTTGGGAAACAGTTTGGAGGCAGCGTCAAGGTAGTTCTGGTCGACGTCGCAGAGGACGACGACATTCTCGTCCGGATGCGGCCCTGCCCCCGGATCAGCTGGGCGCCTCCTCTGTTCTTCGCCGGGTATCATTGTGAGCTGACTCATGTTGGCGCGGCCGCGGCCGCCGACGCCGATAAACGCGATATTCAGCTTGCTGTTCAGGTTCTGGCCCCTCAGCAGTGCTGGTGCCCCTGCGACCGCCGCACCGGCTGCCAGGGCGCCGGTGACAAATTCACGGCGGGTTACTTGGGACTGATGTCTTCCCTTCGTGGTGCTCTTCATCTGCCTTCTCCTCTCCGGGCTCCCCCGTTCAAATCATTTCTACATCGACCCGAAGCATCTCACAAGGCAAAAGTGAGAAGGTAGCTTTCAAAGCACCTCTGGACGCGCGCTTCTACGCGCCAATGTTGCGCCCGTGGGGCGGTAAACCGAAGTGGCAGCCGAAGGGGACGTCCGCTGGGAGCGCAGG
>RPQK01000479.1 GCA_003819755.1 Acidobacteriota bacterium
CCTTCCGTTTCAGCAATCGCCCGGGCATGATGACCGGCGACCGCCCCTGTTCCGATAATGGCTGCTTTCATAGTGTTTCCCCGGTTGCTGAGAGGGCAGGTAACTGGTCGGGAGGGCCGGCCCGCTCCCGATCAGTTACCTGCCCTCTCAGCACTTGCTCAACGCTCTCCTGATATTTCGTGCCGCTTGCTTGATCCGGTGCTCGTTTTCGACCAGTGCCAGCCTGACCCATCCTTCCCCGGCTTCACCGAAACCTATACCCGGTGCGACCGCGACCTCCGCTTCAGCGAGCAGGAACCGGGTGAAATCGAATGAGGTCATCCGCCCCCGTAGCTGGTCCGGAACCGGCGCCCAGACAAAAAGCGTCCCGCGCGGAGGCGTAATAGGCCAGCCGGCCTGTTCGAAGTTTCGAATCAGGCAATCGCGGCGATCCTGGTAGGTGCCGGAGATCGTCTGCACTTCATCGTCGCAGTCCCGGAGGGCGACGGCCGCGGCGATCTGGATCGGCTGGAACATCCCGTAGTCGTAATAGCTTTTCAGCCGGCGCAGCTTGTTTAGCACAGGCGCGTGGCCGGAGCAGAAGCCGACCCGCCAACCGGCCATGCTGTAGCCCTTGGTCAGGGAATAGAATTCCAGAGCCGTTTCTTTGGCCCCCGGCACTTGGAGTACGCTGGGAGCTTTATAGTTGTCGTAGACCAGATCGGCATATGCGAAGTCGTGAATCAGGAGAAGGTTATGATTCCGGGCAAAGGCGACAGCCTTTGAGAAGAACTCGAGATCCACGCATGCGGTTGTCGGGTTGTTGGGATACGAAATGATCAACGTGCGCGGCCGCGGCTCGACGGAGCTCAGGGCGGCTTCGGCCGCCGGGAGCAACTTCTCGGGATCGGCGGGGAGAAGGACGGGGACCGCCCGGGCGAGCTGTACCGCGAAGCGATGTATCGGATAGCAGGGGGTCGTCACCAGAACGTGTTCCCCGGGCTCGGTAATCGCGAGAATAAGGTGATTAAAGCCTTCCTTGGCCCCTAACGTGAGGAGCACTTCCTTATCCGGGTCAAGGTCCACGTCGTACTTGCGCTTATACCAGTAGGCCAGTTCGCGCCGGACTCCCGGAATTCCTCGCGAGACGGAGTATCGATGATTTCGCGGATCCAGAACCGCTTGCCGGAGCTTCTCCACGACCGGCGCCGGCGTGGGAATATCCGGATTACCCATCCCGAAGTCGATAATGTCGTGGCCCTGGACCCGGGCCTCATATTTCAGCCGGTTGGTTTCATCGAAGATATAAACCGGCAAGGTGTCGACGATCGATGCTCTTTCCATTTTCCTCCCAGTCCAGTTGCCTGCTGCCCGTGGACCTCTACCGCCATCCGTAACATGTTCGCTCTGCTTGAAAACGCCGATTATATCGTGTTTGATAAAGGGTAATGAAAATTCATGAGTACCAGGCCAAGAGCATACTGAAGCAGTTTGGCGTTAAGGTCCCAGAGGGGAAAGTCGTCCAGACGGCCGAAGAGGCCTATGAGGTGACCAGGAAGTTTGGCCCGCCGGTGGCCGTAAAAGCCCAGATCCATGCCGGAGGCAGGGGGAAGGGGGGCGGCATCAAACTGGTTAAATCGCCGGAAGAGGCGGAAACAGCAGCCAGGCGCATGCTCGGAAGCAAGCTGGTCACGCCGCAAACTGGACCGGAGGGCAGACAGGTCCGGCGCCTCCTGATCGAGAAAGGACAGTCGATCAAAAAGGAGTACTACCTGGGAATCGTCATTGACCGCAGCCAGGAAAAACCGGTGATTATGGCGAGCAGCGAAGGGGGCGTGGAGATCGAGGAGGTGGCCAGCCGCAGCCCTGAGTTAATTCTGAAAGTGCACGTGGATCCCTGCGTGGGCTTCCTGTCGTTTCAGGGCCGGCAGCTGGGATTTGGCCTGGGTTTGGATGGGAAACTGGCCGGCCGCTTCGGCCAGTTTGTAGTCGGCCTTTACGACGCTTTTCGGGGCACGGATGCTTCGTTGGCCGAAATCAACCCGCTGATCCTGACCACGGATGGCGAGTTTCTGGCGCTCGATGCCAAGATGAATTTCGACGACAACGCCCTGTTTCGCCATCCCGAAATCGCCGAGTTCCGCGACTTCGAGGAGGAAGAACCCCTCGAAATTCAGGCGTCCCGCTTTGGTCTAAACTACATCAAACTCGATGGGAACGTCGGCTGTATGGTCAACGGGGCGGGTTTGGCGATGGCGACGATGGACATCATCAAACTCTGGGGCGGGAGCCCGGCAAATTTTCTTGACGTCGGGGGAGGCGCGAGCACCGAGCAGGTCAGAAATGCTTTCAAGATCCTCGTCGCCGATCAGAGCGTTAAAGCGGTCCTGATAAATATCTTCGGTGGGATCATGCGTTGCGACATGGTTGCGAACGGGGTCGTCCAGGCGATCAAAGACGTCGGTGTCAACATTCCCATGGTGGTGCGACTGGAAGGGACTAACGTGGAGGAGGGCCGCGAAGTTCTGAGGAATTCGGGTCTGAACTTTCAGCTGGCTTCAGGAATGGCCGACGCCGCAGAGAAAGTGTGCGCGGCTGCGAAATAGAGGAAGAGGGCATAAATGGCTATTTGGGTCGACGAGACGACGCGGGTGGTGGTTCAAGGCATAACGGGAAAAGAAGGCTCTTTTCATGCTGTGAAGTGCCGTGAATACGGGACAAAAGTCGTGGCGGGCGTCACTCCCGGCAAGGGAGGAATCGTCCATGAAGGAATCCCGGTTTTCAATACGATCCGGGAGGCCGTGGCCAAGGAAGGGGCGAACACCTCTCTCGTGTTTGTGCCGCCCCCATTCGCGGCCGATGCCGTGATGGAATCGGTAGATGCGGGAGTCGAGCTCGTGGTGTGCATCACCGAGGGAGTTCCCACCTTCGATGCGCTTCGCGTACGGAGCTTCATGCGAGGGAAAACGACCCGACTGATCGGCCCCAACTGTCCAGGCATCATTTCCCCGGGAAAAAGCAAGGTCGGGATCATGCCGGGCCACATCCACAAAGAGGGCCGCGTCGGGTGTATTTCGAGAAGCGGGACTCTGACCTATGAAGCTGTCGGGCAGTTGACGGCTCTCGGTATTGGACAAAGCACCTGCATCGGGATTGGGGGTGACCCGGTCATCGGGACCGGGTTCATCGATGCTCTTAAGGCGTTCAAAGCGGACCCGTACACCGACGCCGTGGTGATGATTGGAGAAATAGGCGGTTCTGCCGAAGAGGAAGCGGCTGATTACATTCGGGCGGAGTTTGGTAAACCGGTCGTTGGATTTGTCGCCGGCCAGACCGCTCCCCCCGGCCGCCGTATGGGTCACGCCGGAGCGATCATTTCGCAGGGGAAGGGCACTGCCGCCGAGAAGATGGAGAAGATGAAGCAGGCGGGCATCCGGGTTGTTCAGAGCCCCGCCGACATCGGAGTCGCAATTCGGGAAGTGCTGGAACGCCTGCCGGCTTGAACTAGAAAAGACCCCAAGGACCTCAAGGACCTCAAGGACAAGAAAGACACTTGAGCTCGTCCTTGTTGTCCTTGGGGTCCTTGAGGTCCGTGAGGTCCTTTCTCATGGGTAAGCTTTTCATGGCCCTCGGGCTGGCCCTGTTTTTCATTGGCCTGATCCTCACCCTGATGCCGAACATCCGCTTGGGGCGGCTTCCGGGCGACATCGTGATCCGCCGTGAGAACTGGACCGTCTTCATCCCGATTGTAACGACCATCCTGCTCAGTGTCTTCTTGACCCTGCTGCTCTGGGTTATCTCGCTGTGGCGCAGGTAAACCTGTGATTCAGTTGCCTGCGCACCCGATTACGTTCGCCGACTTCATGGAGCGGTGCCTGTACGATCCGCACGGTGGATACTACACGTCGGGTCGCCCGGTTTTCGGCCCTCCCGGCGACTTCTACACCTCGTCTCACACTCACCCCCTCTTCGCGGAGATCCTCGCAGATGCGATCGCCGCTTTGCAGGGCCTGCTCGAGAGCGCTCCTCCGCTGGACCTGGTGGAGCTTGGACCGGGTGACGGCGTACTGGGGCGCAATATTCTGGCTCATCTAAGCCATGCTCATCCGAAGCTTGCCGGAAACGTCAGATATTCGCCGGTCGAGCTGAATACGCCGCTACCCAAGCGGATTTGCGGCATTGTCTTTTCGAACGAATTCTTCGATGCCCTTCCGGTCCATCGCGTTCGAGTGAAGGGTGGAGAACTGCGCGAGTTGTACGTCGAGGCCGACCCGTCCACGGGCGAGATCAGGGAAACGGAAGGCCCCATCAGCGACGACCGCATTCGAGATTATATGAGGAATGGTTTCGAACGGCGGCGTGAAGGCTGGGACTACGAGGTCAACCTCCGGATGCTTGACTGGCTGGGAGACTTGAATCGCCGGATCGACAAGGGCTACGTGATCACAATCGATTACGGGTTCCTCAAGGAAGAGTACGAACAGGTCGATCGGGCGGCAGGGACTGTCCTGTCCTACTCCCGCCACCGGGTTGTGACCGACCCTTACCTTAACCCGGGCCGGCAGGACATTACGGCTCATGTGAATTTCAGCGTACTGATCAAGACCGCCCGGGAGATGGGTTGGACCGAAAGGCCTCTGAAAAACCAGCGAGAGTTCATGATGGAGTGGGGATTGGCCGAACGTCTGATTCGCGCCGAGCAGTCGTTTCGAAAGCCGAGTGCGCAAAAGATAGATGAATTGCTGCACCTGAAGCGCCTCCTTCTTCCCGGCGGCATTTCGGACGTGATGAAAGTGCTGCTTCAGGGAATTCGCGTGAAGTGAGGTCCAGGCGTTCCCGTTGGAAGCTTGCGACCCAGTCCCCTTCGTCGTAAAATCACTCACGTAATGGGAACTGGAATGACCGTCCTCATCGTTATCTGGGTGATCTCGCTGCTGGTCTTTGCTCTGGTCTACCGGAAGCCGGGTTATCGGAACTCCGGCGCGATGGTGAGGCTTTACCCAGCTATCCCGAAAGCGGCGGCTCCCAGCCACGATACGCAGAAAACCGACCAGGCCGCCTGATCGCAACCTTTGGGATGCGGCTTGCGTCTTGAACTTAGGACCACCCGTAAAGTATTAATCAGCAAGCGGTGAAAGTGGGGGAGTGGTGGGCGATACTGGGTTCGAACCAGTGACCTCCGCCGTGTGAAGACGGCGCTCTAACCAGCTGAGCTAATCGCCCTGAAGAATCGTTATTTTATTCACCCCGAGTGTTTGGTGTCAAATGGACCAGTTGCACGACTGCATAATTATCGGCGCAGGCCCGGCCGGCCTCGCCTGTGGAATCGAAGCGAGGAAGCGCGGCCTGGACTTCCTGATCGTTGAAAAAGGGATGGTTGTGGACTCGCTCTATAACTATCCCACCCACATGACCTTTTTCACGACTTCAGAATTGCTCGAGATCGGCGGCGTGCCGATGGTAGTCGCTGCCGAGAAACCGAAGCGGCTCGATGGGCTGGTCTACTACCGGCGGGTGGCTGACGAATTTCGATTGCCAATCAAGGACTATGAAGAGGTTTTGGGTATCAGCGGCAGCGAAGGCGATTTTCGCGTCGCGACGCGGGACTATTTCGCTGTCGATCACTGCTATCGGGCCCGTCGGATCATCATCGCGACCGGCTATTACGCAAATCCTAATCGGTTGGGAGTGCCGGGCGAGGATCTGCCGAATGTCAGCCATTACTACCGCGATGCCCATCCTTACTTCCGAAAGAGAGTCGTTGTGGTTGGCGGGAAGAACTCCGCGGCGCTGACTGCCCTCGAGCTGTTTCGAAATGGAGCGGCGAAGGTGAGCCTCGTCCACCGCGGTGACAGGATGAGCAGCGACGTCAAGTACTGGGTCCTCCCGGACATAAACAACCGGATCAAAGCCGGTGAGATAACTGCCTACTTCCGCACCCGGCTGGTTGAAATCCGTCCGAGGGAGGTCGTTTTGTCGACACCCGAAGGGGCAAAGGTCATCGAGAACGATTTTGTTCTCCTGATGACCGGTTACCACCCGGATCTCGATTTCCTGACTCAGGCCGGAATTGAAGTCGGGGAAGAGAACCTGGCCCCCAGGCACGACCCCGAAACCCTGGAGAGTAACGTCAAGGGAATCTACCTGGCGGGCGCGGTGGTTTCCGGGAGAAACACCAACGAGATCTTCATCGAGAATGGGCGGTTTCACGGAGAGCAGATTTTCAAACACTGGCCGTTGAAAACGGAGAC
>RPQK01000480.1 GCA_003819755.1 Acidobacteriota bacterium
CCGGCCACAATAAAAGCCCCGTTCACCACGGCTGGTTGCACCGACTTCGCCCTGGCCACCGGGCAAAGAAATAAATGGCATTGGGCGCCTCGCCTGCGCTCCCAGGGGACGCCCCCACTCTCGATTCTTATTTTAGCGCTTTGGGGTGGGAGCTTTTTTCAACACCTCCGCGCCGTGCCCGGCGCTGCAAGATCGCGGCGACTCCAACGAGGGCAAGAGGCACCATTAACAACCCGCCTAGAGTCAACGAATGCACGCGTTCGCTTTCAGGCGTTTCGCACAACCTGACGCCAGGAGGTCCCACGTATGTGATACCCGCCCAGAAATAGGGGTGCCTCCCGGATGTCGAAACTCCGTCCCTCTCCAGACACAACCCGAGGAACCTGCGACGCGCCCTGGTCAGCGCCTGATCCATGGGCGTGCCCTGCCGGCACTGGATGTAAAAGTCGCGAAATATCCGCATTGACAGGTCATCGAGGGCCCAGCGGCTGACAACCAGCGCGGTTGCTCCCCGGCTCAGGTAGAGCTCTGAAAAGCCGAGCCAATACGGCGAGCTCAGTGCATAAGCATTAGCGGCGTGGCACACGCCGAGCGAGACGAGCGCGCAGGATCGTGCGGCAGGAAGCAGGGCGAGGGCGTTTGTCTTCCCTTCGACCGCGTCAAAACCGGAAGCCAGCCAGAATTCCGGGTCCAGCCGGAAATGAGATGAGATGTGCAGCCATCCCGGTGTGCCGATCAACGCCGAATCGAGTTTGTCGATGACCCGCCCGTGTGGAAAGAGACTCTTGAGCAGAAGAGCTTCCCGTTCCATGGAGGGGAGTTCTGGATTCGTTTTCGGAAAGACCAGCACGGGGGCAGGCAGGCGGTTGACGCTGTTGGGGACGGCCCCGGTTGCGAGTGGCAGGTAACTCACGTGGTAGTCTTCAAGGACGTAGTTCCCGTTCCCATCGACCAGCATTTCAAGAGGCAGATTCTGAAGCTCCTTATGAACGACCACCACGAGCGAGTCCGAATCGAAGAAAGGCACGAGGGGCTCAACAAGAAGCCGATAAAGTCGTCGCAGAGACCCGGGATCCGGCATACGGGGCAAGTACGTGCCGTCCGTGAATAACGCAGAGAGGACGGGTTCCAGGATCTCGTTGACAGTGGCGCCGAGGTTCAAGTCACGGAAGACTCGCCCTTTCGAATTGGTGACCCAGGCGTACACGTGATCGACGTCGGGCCAAAGTTCAAGAAGAACCGGGGAGGGGCGGCCACCGTGAGCCGGGAACCGAACGGTCGCGGCATGAACCGCCAAATCGTCCCATTCGGTTCTAAGACGCTTCCCCTCGACTCGCGCCACTTGGGTCAGGAGCCCAAGTCCTTCCTTGCCGTACAACATCGGTGAAATTGACGGGTCGACCGCCTCGGCTTTCGCCCGGCGCAGAGCGACCAGGCGGCGAATACCGTCAAGTGCGCGCTCGTTGTCTCGTGACTCAACCAGACATCGGACCCACCCGTCGAACAGAGGAGACACGACTCGGGAGTACGGAAAGAGCAACTCCGCAGAGTACAAGTTCTCTTCTTCCTTGAAGCCTCGCTGATAAAGCTCGGCCGCTTCCTCAAAGCGCCGTTCCGACTCGAGCAACCGGCCAAGGGCCACAATCGAACGTCGTTTGTGGTATCGCAGTTGGTGAGTGGTGCTGAGCTCGATCGCCTGGCGCGTCGCTTCCAGAGCTCTTGGGGAGTCGCGGCCGGAATATAATTCGGCCAGCAACAGGGCCTTTTCGATCTGGAGGGAAATCGCTTCAGGGTTGAATGCGAGAAGGCGTTGCTCAGAGTTGTCCAGGCCCTCGACCTGAGATTCGATCAGAAGAAACTCGTCCGGGGACGCGCGACTGAAGGCGCGTGCCTTTTCCAGATGGGCTTTGGCTTCGTCGGGGCGCTTCAGCTGCAACAGCAGGGAGGCGTAGTTGGCGTGAAGGTAGTAGCGAATGGAATCATCCTGGACCGAGTCCTCAAATTCCAGCGCCTTTTCATAGAACAGGCGGGACTGGTCCCACAAGTGCAACTCGTCATGGAGTGCTGCCAGGTTATTCCACGCCCCGACCAGGCCGTCCGCATAGGCAAGTCTCCTCCAGCAGTCCGAGGCGCGACTGAAAGCGTGGGTGCTTTCCGAAAGCCGGTCGAGGAACCACAGGCAAAAGCCGGCGCTCTCATCCAGGAGGGCGGCTAGATAAAGGCTGTCGGCCGCCTCATGCGACGCTTGTTCAAGCACCTGAAGAGCCTGCACGTACCTCTCTTGCTCGCTCAAGATCTCGGCAATGTAGTAAAGGCAAAAGCCGGCCTCGCTGGCAGCACCGTCCTCGAGGAATAGCCGGTAGGAGTGGGAGAAGAGGTCGACAGCCGACTGATAATCCTGGGAAAACCAGGCCTTCTTGCCGGCAGCGTCCAGCTTCAGGCCCTCGGTTCTTTTTGGGGTCCGCAGCTTCAGAGAATCAAAAGAGTGATCGCCCGTCTTCTCGACGTAATTTTCTATTTGCGCAGAGACGTTCCGCCCGGCGAGGTAGTCGTCTCTGAGTTGGTGATGCAGATCGAGCGGCGAGAAACGAGCGCCATCTGCGAGGAGTAGTGAAAACCAGGGGACCAAAAGCCCAGCGAGGAGCTTCTTTGACATGATCATCGGAGCGGGACGGAAGGCGAATCCATTCGTGCGTTCGCCTTCCGTCCCGCTGCTACTCCAGTTTTTCCAGGAGATCCTCCGCTTTCCTCCTGTATTCGTTCTCGCCTTTGGCCAGTTCGCGCAAAAGTGCTCGGGCTTGTTCTCTCTGGCCGATTTTCAGGTACGCAGAGGCCCGATACCACTTGGAAGGTGCGATCCACCTGGCGTCAAGTTGTGCCGCTTTCTGCAAGTTAAGCAGCGCCTGGTCGGGTTCGCCCGTCAGATATTGAGAAACGCCCAGGTAGAAGTGAGTGTCGGCATCTGGCGGCAGCAGTTTGAGAAGAGCGGCGCTTCGTCTGAAATCTCCTCTCCGGTATGCCTCGTGCGCTTCCCGGCGAACCTGCTCGAGCGCGCTGACCTCGACTCCTCCGCGGGTTACGAGGGGAAAGGCAGCCGCGTATTTTTCGCTCGTTGCCAGCTGGTCGATGCTGGTCGGCCTCATCTCCAGATAGAGCAACGGGGCGATGAGGGCCACGAGGATGCCTGCGGCAATGAGCCACAATTTTTGATTGAATTGCCGCCGCTTCTTTTCCAGCGTTTCGGCTGGGTAGGAGGCCGCGATCGCGGCCATTACCTGCACTCGTTCCCGGCAGTCGGGGCACGACTCCACATGCCTCAGGAGTTCCTCGGTCCCGGGTGCGTCCAGCTCTCCTTTAATAAATTCGATGAGAGGCACTTCCTGGCAGTTGGTCATTTTGGCACCTCCTCGTCCTTGGACAGGAGTTTGCGGACCCGCATGTGCTTGCGGATCTGATCGACAGCCGATATGAACCGGCTCCTGAGGGTTGTGTATGGAATTCCAGTCTCCCGGCAGATGTCTTTGAATCTATCGGTTCGTCCCAAAACCAGTTCAATCGCGTGTCGCCGCTCGGGACTCAATCGGCTCACAGCCGTCGCCAGTTCCCGAGCCACGGCCGACTCGACCCGCTCGTGTTCGCCCTCCATCATCAAAAGCAGGGGTGTACGCTCGTCTGCCTCGCTCTGCTGCTTTTGCAGCGCCTGGACCATAGCCCAATTCCGCCGGCATCGCCGGTACTGGTTAATGGCGGTGTTAATGACCGCCTTGCGCGCGTAGTTGTACGCTTCCTGCTCGTCTTCCAACTCCGGCGCCGTGATCATGACCTGGGTGTAAGCGTCTTGAAGAACGTCGTCGACGAGGGAATGGTCCAGGAGGATTGTCTTAACGATCCCTTCAAGAATGCCTTTGTTACGTTCCCAAACATCTGCAAGCGACCAGTCAGCCTGCATCCAGATGTGTCCTTTCGAGTGGAACGGGAACTGCTGAACTCCGGCGAAGTATAGAGTTGGCCAAAATGGAGTGTCAATTGCTTTTGCACCTGAGGCCGTCATTTATATCCCCTCACTATAAATAACGCTCGAGTGCAAAAATCTACGAAACTATTTTTTTTCCGAGGAGCGCAGGCGTCCCTGGGAGTGCAGGCAAGACGCTAGGCGAGACGCCTGCGCTCCCAGGGACGCGCCGCGTCCCAAGCAATCTAGAAACCGACCACCAGGCCGGTCGAAAGGCGGGCGCCGCTGTTTCCGTCACGCCCTGGGTTGTGGTACTTGATCTCGGAAACCCAGCTTATGCGGTGGAGAACGCCCTGGCGCAGCCCTGCCCCGACGGTCCACATTCCTTTCCGATCGTGGTCCGGACCGTCGGGAATAAAGTCGGGAACCCCGTCAGGGTTGAGAATGCGGCGGTTATTCCAGAAGGCCCCACCGCCCCCCTGGAGGCACACACTTGTTCTATCCCTCAGTTTTAGGTAAAACTGTAAGGTAAGATCTACGTACTGCCTGTTTCGTGCACTTTCCCCCAGGAGGTGAGAGTTTCTTGTGAACGTGTAGTCGTTGCGTGGGATATAAGCCCAGTCGCCTGCTATGGCCCACCGCTTTCCCGAAGTTGGCCACAGCAAGGCCCAGACGCCGAAACCGAAGTTTTTCTCGGTTCCAAGAGGGCTTTCGGCGGCGATCAGGCTGAAGTCTCCATGAACGCCCCCCTCAAGTATTTGCGCTCGAGCGTGAACAGAGTGTATGAGGCAAAGAACCCACAGCAACATGAAGCTGAGCGAGGTTTTTAACACGAGTTCATTGTAGCAATTAGCGAATTCCGAGATCGAATCGGAGGGTCCCTTTTTCGTTGCTTTTTCGGGCGCCAGCACGTTACATTACCCGCGCCTCTATGGACCGAGAGATCATCGCGATATATCCCGGGTCATTCGACCCTGTGACCAATGGTCACTTGGATATAATCGAACGGGGAAGCGGCATTTTTGACCGGGTCATCGTTGCCGTCCTTGTGAATATCGCGAAGGATCCCCTGTTTACTCTCGAGGAACGGCTGGAAATGCTCCGTGACGCGACCGCACGCTGGCCGAATGTGGTCATAGACACATTCGACGGACTGCTGGTGAGTTATGCTGCTGA
The DNA here is from genome assembly GCA_003819755.1 of Acidobacteriota bacterium. Lineage (GTDB taxonomy): Bacteria > Acidobacteriota > UBA6911 > RPQK01 > RPQK01 > RPQK01. The sequence continues at coordinate 5,129 of RPQK01000480.1, forward strand.
GCGTCACGCACGGGTAATCCTGCGAGGCATCCGAGCGGTAACTGACTTCGAGTACGAGTTTCAGATGGCGCTGATGAACCGGCGCATGTCGCCAGGCATTGAGACAGTCTTCATGGTGCCATCGGAAGCTTACTCGTATCTCAGTTCCAGCCTGGTTAAAGAGGTTTCGGCGTTGGGTGGATCGGTGACAGGGCTGGTTCCCACCGACGTGGAGCGCCACCTCAAAATCAGGATTCAACGAAAGGAATCGGGTAGAGAAGTGTAGAGTCAGTAGAGTTTTTGCTCATGGCGTGAAAGGAGTGCTGCTTCATGGACTTCAGGAAGAACCGACTTTCGTTTCTAGTTCTCCTCAACCTTTGCATTGTCCTCATAGTCCTCAATTCATACCCCCATCTAATTCGCCCTGATTTTCCGTCCACGCTTCGTCAACTCAGCAGCTTCATGATGGAGGAAACCGTTTCTCCCCAGCCCCAGCCCGACGTCCTCCGTTTTGAAGACTCCTTTGACCGATCGTCGACCGTTCAGGATGTTCTTCTCAAATACAACTTCACCGCCCAGGAGGCCCAGCGACTGATCGACGAAACACGCGACGTCTACAACCTGAACCGCGTCATGGCGGGCAACGAGTTCCTGATCGAGTTTGCCGACAAGGCCTTCCGCTCTCTGCGCTACGAGATAAGCGATGAGGAGTTCCTGACCGTCGTATTGGAGAACGGTGCGTATGCGGCCAAACGAACCAAGTACGAGTTTGACACGGTGGTCGAGGAGTTCTACGGGAGAATCGAGGGGTCCCTCTGGAACACGTTGGTTTCGCAAGGCGAAGATCACAGGCTTGTCATCGAACTGATTAACATCCTTCGCTGGGACGTGCCTTTTACAGCCATTCAGCCGGGTGATTCCTTCAAACTGATCGTCGAGAAGAAGTACCGGGAAGGCCGGTTCGTGAAGTACGGCCGCATTCGTGCGGTTGAGTTCCGCCGCGGAGAGAAGAGTTACTACGCGTTCCTCTTTGAGGATCCGAAGACTCACAAGGATCTCTATTACGACGAAAACGGAAACAGTGTCAGGAAAGCCTTCCTGAAGGTTCCTTTCCACTTCAAC
>RPQK01000481.1 GCA_003819755.1 Acidobacteriota bacterium
ACCTCCGGCGTGAGGAAGAAGCCAGGCCCGTAAAGTGCAGGCTATGCCTTTTGCCGGAAGACGTGCCTGGGTAAACCAATGAGGCTAACGGGCTCGGCTACTTTCTCACGCCGGAGGCGTGAGAGGAGAGTAGCCGGGGGTGGAGCCGTTTTCCAGGCGACACCCCCGGGAAACGACGCAGAAGCAAGAACGCACCCCGGCGGGGTGCGAGGAGTCCCTCCTCCCACTCCTGCCGGAGTGGGGGATTTTATTGCCTATTTCCGGGGGTGTCGCTGAACAGTTGGGTAAATTTCAACACCCTCGCGTCGTCGCTCTCTAACTACCATCGTTGGCCAGTATCCACCAAGATAAACAAACCTGAGTAATTTCCTTTTCACTCAATTTTTTCTTGTCTTCCGACAACCCGTCTTCTAGTATTTGCTATCCTGCTGGTGTAAGAACCTGACATGAAGAACTCGAGGTCGAGATCTAACGACATCAAGAATGAAGAGGTGTCGTCTCCGATGCCGGAAGCCGCGCTCCGCGAGAGCCAGGAACGCCTGGCACTCGCCTTGGACGCCGGTCAGCAGGCGCCCTGGGAGATTGACCTCGAGACGGAGACGGTTGTCCCCTCCGAACGCCTCTGCCGGATGTTTGGGGTTCCAAACGCTGATGCATTGAGGACCCGGGCCGACTGGCGCGTCCTTGTGCTGGAGGAGGATCAGGGGCGGATACAGGAAGCCATCAACAGCGCGGCGATTGACGGCGAATATCAGGTCGAGTTTCGTATCCGTCGGCCGTCTGACAACCAGGTTCGGTGGATCGCGTCACGAGGGAGGCTGCTTTGCCAGGAGGATATACGGCTGCGGCGTTTGATCGGCATAGCGGCTGACATCACTGAGCGCAAAGAGGCGGAGGAGCGTATTCGGCGGCTCAATGAAGATCTGGCCCGCCGCAATGCCGAGCTCGACGCCGAACGGAAACGTTGGAAGCGTGTTGTTGAAGGGATAGCCGACGAAGTTTGGGTCTGCGACGCACAAGGACGCATGAGCCTGGTCAATCTGCCGGCCGTCACTCACATGGGACTCGAGGAGTTCGAGGACAGGTCTCCGGAGGAGGCGCACGAGCAGACAGAAATCCTGACGCCTGATGGCCAGCCTCGCCCGCTCGAACGGGCGCCCTTGTTGCGTTCTCTGCGCGGGGAGACCGTTCGGGGTGAAGAGATAATGCGGCACCGGGTGACCGGACGGACGCGCTGGCGCCAGTACAGCTCGGCCCCTATCCGCGACGCATCCTCGGCGATCGTCGGAGCGGTAGCCGTGGTCCGGGACATCACAGAGCACAAGCAGACCGAGGACGCGCTGCGTGAGAGCGAGGAGCGGTTCCGTGCGACGTTCGAGCAGGCCGGATCGGGAATTGCGCACGTCTCGCTCGAGGGCCGCGTTCTCCGGGTCAACTCCGCCTTGTGCGAGATGCTGGGCTTAAGCGAAGCCGAGTTGCTCGGTATAAATTGCGAGGAGATAAGCCACCCGGAGGACCTCCGAGCCGACCGGGAGGCACTGCGAGCGGCACTCGAGGAGCCGTCAAGAGCCGCACGTTCTGAGAAACGTTACCAACGCAAGGACGGAGGATACGTCTGGGCCGCGCTCACGACCACCTTGCGTAGAGACCCGTGCGGGCGTCCTCTGTATTTCATACGTGTGATCGAGAACATCGATTGGCGTAAACAGGCCGAGGAGGATCTCCAACGGAGCAGCCGCCGGTTCTCGCTGCTGGCGTGGACATCTAACCAACTGCTCCTCACCCGGAAACCGGCTGACACGTTGCGTGAGCTGAGCCGGCAGGCTATGTCGGAGCTGGGGTGCGAAATCTTCCTCTCCTTCCTCGCCGACGACAAGCTCCACTTGCATTCCCACTTCGGCCTGGCCCCTGAACAGGTGTCTGCTGTTGAGAGCGTGGACCGGGATCGGAATATTTGCGGCGCCGTTGCCGAAACGGGTCAAGCGGCAGTTGTCGAGCACGTCCAACAGTCGCTCGAACCACGAGCCGGGCTGATCAAATCGTGGGGGTTGCGGGCTTTTGCCTGTTACCCGCTTGCTTACCGTGAAAAAACCATAGGCACCCTGGCCTTCGGCACGTTTTCACGTGATTCGTTCAACTCGGATGAAACCGCCTTGATGGAGAGTTTCGCCAACCAGGTGGCGATTGCCATGGGGCGGCGGTTGGTAGAGGAAGAGCTTGTCCGGGCGCACGCGACGGAGCGGGAATACGCCGCGGAGCTCGAGCGGCGAGTCCAGCAGAGGACGCTCCAGCTGAAGCGAGCCTACGAAGAAATACGGCAGCGAAAAGGCGTTCTGGAATCTCTCACGCGGGAGTTGACGGACGCCGAGCACAAGGAACGGCGCCGGATGGCGGAGCTGCTTCACGATGGACTGCAACAGCTCCTGGTTGGTGTGCAGCTGTCGACCAAGATCCTCACCACCAAGGCCAGAGAGGACCAGAAGCCCGAGCTGCGGCGCATCAGCGAACTGCTGACAGAAGCGATCGAGGCGTCGCGGACCTTGACGTACGATCTTTGTCCTCCGGTGCTTTCCGGCCCCGGCCTGGCATCGGCCTTCGTCTGGTTGGCTGGACAGATGGAGCAGAAGCATGCTTTGAAGGTGGCGCACGACATTCGGGAGGATGTTGAGCCGAGTGAGGAATCAGCCAAAATCCTGTTGTTCAACGCCGTCCGAGAGTTGCTCTTTAATGTCGTGAAGCATGCCGGGACGCGCGACGCGCGGCTCGAGCTCGGTACGGCAAGCGGTGACCTGATCATACAGGTGGCTGACTCGGGCATCGGTTTTAATCCGGGAGACTTGTCGACGAACCAGGGGAAATCCGGGTTCGGGCTGTTCAGCATCAGCGAACGCCTGACGCTGTTCGGGGGACGCCTCGAAATCCAGAGCAGTCCCGGCCGTGGAGTCCTTTGCCGGCTGGTCGCCCCGCGCGCCCCGGCGCAACCCGGCTCATATCTGTAGATCCGCACTCTCCGGTTCTCTACACTGTCCGGTCGTTGTCCCGAGCCTCCCAGTAGTCCAGGCTGGGGCCGAGCTTCTGCTTCAGCGGGCGGGTGATTTCGTCCAGCTCGTCAACGAGGTTCGCAGGAAGCGGAGAAGCAAAGGCACGGGCGTTCTCCTCTAACTGCTCGACATTGCGGGCGCCAGCCAGTGCGCACGTGACACCCGGCCGGGCGATGCACCAGGCCAGGGCAACGCGAGAGACGGTCGTTTGGAGATCCCGGGCAAGAGCGCGAATGCCTTTCAGAGCATCATCCAACTCTGCTTCAGCACCGTTTCCTCCGTGGCGCGCTTGAGGCACCTTCCGGCTGTCGAAGTGACGGGTCCGTCGCCGGAGAGCCGGCAATTCCCCCAGAGACGAATAGCGGTCACTCAAGAGTCCCTGCTGAAGGGCCATGTACCCGATAATGCCCACTCCAAGTTGCTCGCACGACGGAAGAATCTCCCATTCGATCGCCCGGGACAGCAGGCTGTATGGAAGCTGGTTGACCGCAATGACAGCCCCTGTGTCGATCGCCTCTCGCAACCTGCCGGGCGCGAAGTTGCTCACTCCGATGAAACGGATCTTGCCTTGCTCGCGCAGCCGCATGAGCTCAGCGAACGCCTCGTCCACGGCGGGGGGCGTGGTGATCGAGCGGTCGAAGAAGGAAATGCTTCTGGCGGTCAGAGGCCAATGGACCATGTAGACATCGATGTAGTCAGTGGCCAGCCTCTTGAGGCTTGACTCGCAATGCTCAGTGATCCGTCCAGGGAAGGTGTTCGAAGGACTGATCTTGCTTCCGATGACCACAGAGTCCCGGGGAACTCCACGGATCACCTGTCCGAGGGCTGTCTCACTGCGGCCCGAATTATAGGCCTCGGCTGTGTCGAAGTAGTTGATCCCCAGCTCGACGGCCCTCCGCACGACCCCTTCCGCTGCTGACTGATCCTGGCGGCCCCAGTAGTCCTCGTCACTTCCCCCAAAGGACCAGCACCCAATCCCCAAAACCGATAGCTTTAAGCCAGTCGTACCACATTTCCGAGTTTCCACGCAGGGCAGTATACGATGGAGGCGGGGGTCAGCCAAATCCCCCTCTGATACAACGCCCGTCCATTTACGTACTAATCAATAACCGGCTTTAGTTTTAACACTAAGCAATAACGCAAAAACGGTCGAGGTCGTTCAAGGGTATGAAAACAGAACTGTATAGCTGTCTTTTGGCGTGGGCGCTCGCGATCCCGGCTTTCGGCCAGTCTCAGCCGGGAGCTAACCGGGTTCTCGGGGACGTGATCGGCGTCGATGTGTCGAAGCGGCAAATCGTTTTGAAGACGACCTCCGGGGAGGTCACCGCAAGCTTCTCAAGTAGTACCGAGTTCCTGCAGGGGGAACCGGGGGCGACGAACCTGGCAAACGCGCAGGCTGCCGCAGTGAACGACATAGCGGCGGCCGATCGGGTGCTGGCACGGGGGACGGGTGCTGGCACGGGGGACGGTGCTGGCACGGGTGCTGGCACGGGGGACGGTGACTGCAGATGGGAAGTCGATTGCCGCGCGGCAGATCATCGTGATGAAGAGCTCGGCTATCTCTGAAAAGCACGAGCGCGAACGGGAGGAGTGGGCACGGCGAGGAGTCGGCGGTACCGTCAGCGCCATCGATCCGCGGACCCGGGCAATTACGATCAGGCAGCACCAACGGGATGGCGCCAAGAACCTGAACATTGAAGCGGCCAAGGGCGCCAGTTTCCTCCGTTACGCACCGGATTCCGTGAAATTCAGCGACGCGAAGACGAGTTCCTTCGAGGAACTGCGGGTGGGCGACGAGCTCCGCGCGCTCGGAAAGAAGAGCGAAGACGGTGAGCGGGTCACAGCTGAAACCGTCGTCTTTGGCTCCTTCCGAATGGCAGGAGGAACGATCAAGAGCATCGATCCCAAGGGAGAAATCCTGATTGACGATCTTCCTACCAGGAAGCCCCTGACGGTGGTCATAAATTCCGACTCCCAGCTCAAGCGAGTCCCGCCGCGCCTGGCGGAAATGCTCTCGAGAGTCGGGGCCGGAGGGATGGGGCCCGGCGGACGGCCGGGAGCCGGTTCGGGCCCACAGGGGACGCTGCCCGAGAGAAGAGTCCCGGGAGGGGGGCCGGGACGGGTCGGACCGAACGGCTCGGACGTGGCCCAAATGGTCGAGCGCATGCCCTTGATCGGGGTGACTGACCTGAAGCCGGGGGACTTTGTCCTCGTCTCGAGTACCAAGGGGACAGACCCTACCAGGGTTACGGCGATCACCCTGGTCGCAGGAGCGGAAGCGATTCTGGCGGCAAGAGGCGGCGGTGGCGGGCCGGACATGAACATCGGACTGGCTTCCGATATCTTCGATTTCGGCATTGGTATGCCTTCGAACTGAACCGTCCGCGCACGAATCATGGAGTAACAGGGAGAAGTATGAAGACGGTGGGTTTGCGGACAACGGCCATCCGGGCCTTGATATTGTTGTTTCTATCCGGTTTCACCCTCGCTCAAACGAGCCGGCCGGCTCTTCGGGTGCGGGTCGTCGATCAGCAGAAGGCCGTGATTGAACGAGCGGCGGTCGTCCTTGTGGACGTCGATGGAAATAAGATTACAGCCAATCAGGCGGACCCGGGCTATTACGAGTTCGGGTCGCTTAACCCGGGCATTTACACGCTCCAGGTGACATCCCCGGATTCGGGAGCTATCAGAACCTGATCGAGATCAAGCAGGCCCTGAAGGAGACGCAGGTTCTGGAAGTCAGCCTGGCGGTTGAGGCTGCCAGGCAGGAGGTGACAGTGACTTCGGATACCCCTGCTCTAAGCCTTTCCCAGGACGAGAACGCAAACTCCCTGGTTTTGAAAGGGGAAGACCTGGAAACGCTCCCGGATGACCCGGACGATCTGGCCGACGCGCTTCAGGCGTTGGCTGGCCCTTCGGCCGGTCCAAACGGGGGACAGTTCTATATTGACGGGTTCTCCGGCGGGCGTATCCCGACGAAAGCGTCGATCCGAGAGGTCCGCATCAACCAGAACCCGTTTTCCGCGGAATTCGATCGAATCGGGTTCGGCCGCATCGAAATCCTCACAAAACCGGGCTCCGACCAATACCACGGCCAAGCCTCCTTCGGATTCAACGACGAGAGCCTGAACTCGCGGAATCCTTTTGCCCCGAATCGGGCCGCCTACCAGGCGCGCCGGTA
>RPQK01000482.1 GCA_003819755.1 Acidobacteriota bacterium
CCGTAATACGAGTATTCCCCGGCGAAGACATGCTGGTTCAGATAATACTCGTCGTCCTTGTACCCCTGAACTCCTTTGCCCAGAATCCCCTTGGCAAAGTAGTAGACGCCCTGGTCGAAGTTCGCTTCGCTGACATGTTTCCCGGACGCATCGCGCCACTTGGTCCCGTTTTCCGACTCATCCATCGTCTGGAGACCCTCAATCTGGATCCCGGGGAATCTCTCTGCGGTGAAACCTGCCTCCTTGAGCATGTAGTCGAACCGGTCCCAAATGACGATATTCTTCTTTTGAATGCCATTGTCGACGAGCCAGCGGATGACTGCTTCAACGACTTCCGGCCGCGTGTTGATGAGCGGCGGGCCGACCGGGTTGACTTTCAAGCCGACCACATCGTTTTTCTCGAAGAACATACGGAAGCTTTTCTTCAGGTCGACGCCGGTCAACGTTCTGATACCGCGCTCCACCATCTTTGTGACGGTGGCCTGGTCAAACTTCTCGTTAACCAGACAGGCCGTGTCTTTCACCTCAACGACCTTCCCGGGAAACGGCCCGGGAAGCGAGTGTTTGGTTTTGGGCACCTTCATAAAGTCGCCGATGTTGGTTTCCGGCGGCGGCGGTTGTTTCTCCTGTCCGAAAACGGGAACACCAAGGACCAGTGAGCCGACCGCGCACACCCCGGTCGCCGATCGCACGAAGTCGCGGCGATCAAGTCCCGGCCGACAATCGACAGAACGGTATCTGTACTTCTTCATGGCGCGTAGTTTACTCCATCTGAAAGGCGTTATCCGCCGGTATTCGTGGACTGAACATAACTAGATCTTTATGAAGATTTTCTTTCGATAAAACAGATCCATCACGAGCCACCAGAACATGACGTAGACAATCGCGAAACACAGCGAGGCGTTAATCGGCGCGGCCCACGAGGCAAACAGGTGCTGATATATCCACTCCCTGAGCGTCTGACCACCCACGCTGACAACGCCCGCCAGGTCCCCGACGATCCCCGACAGCACGTAGACCGCGATCGCGTTCACACCAAATACCACGGCCGGATGCGCCCAGCGGCGCCGCCCGTAGACATCGATCAGCCAGTAACAAACGCCGAGAAATTCGAGGGCAGCGCCAGCCGTGAAAAGAACATACGAGCTGGTCCAGATGTTTTTGTTGATAGGAAACCAGATCCCCCAGACCCACCCGGCCAGCATTCCCGCCCAGCCAAGTACGAACATCCAGCCAGCGATCCGGATCTTGTCCATGTTGGCGCGCAAAAGGAAGCCGGTGAGGTGTCCGAGAAGGCCCGTGGCAATGGCGGGGATGGTACTGAGCAGCCCTTCGGGATCCCAGGTTTTCTGCCACATGCGGCCGGGAAGGAGGAGGCTGTCGACGTAAGCCGCCAGGTTTCCTTCAGGTGTCAGGTTGCCGGCGCCGTGACCGGGAACGGGGACGAACCGCATCAGCAGCCAGTAGACGACCAGGAGGGCCGCCGCTATGGCCGCTTCGGTCCTGATGCTCACGTTGATCGCTATCAAGGAGGCCACCAGGTATACGATCGCTATCCGCTGCAACACGCCTGCAATTCGCAGGGTCTCCAGATCGAAATTAGGGAAGGCATTCAGGAGGACACCAAGCCCGAAGATGATCAGCGCACGTTTGAGGATCTTCAGGTAAACGGCCGCGCGGGTCGCGTCCGACCTTTTTGCGAGCGACAGGTTCATCGAAACGCCCATGATGAAGAGGAAGAAGGGAAAGACCAGGTCCGTCGGTGTCCAGCCGTTCCATTTGGCGTGCAGCAGCGGAGGGTAGACGTGATCCCAAGAGCCCGGATTGTTGACGAGTATCATTCCTGCAATCGTGAATCCCCGGAAGGCGTCCAGCGAAACCAGGCGATCGTGTTTCATAAGGCGATTTGATAGCACAGATCTGCGGCGGGCGATAGGGGGGCACCTGGCCACGGAAAAGCCTTAACCACGAAACACACGAAACACACGAAAGGGAACCGTTCCTGCCCTCCCAGGACTCTGCTAAACTCACCAAATGAAGCACCTACTGAGAAGTCTTACCCTCTTCCTCGCCGCCGCCGGGACACTGATTTGCGCCCAGCCGGCTAAGAAGGCGTTCGATATTGCCGATTACTACCGCACCGCCTTTGTCGGGAGCCCGGCGCTGAGCCCCGACGGCTCCAAAGTGCTCTTCGCGGTTCAACATTACGATCTCCCGAAGGGCAAGAGCTGGTCGGAGATCTGGATAATGAACTCCGACGGGTCGGACAGGAGGCAGATGACTTTTGGCCAGCAGCAGGACTCCTCGCCGGTTTTCTCCCCCGACAGCCGGACGTTCGTTTTTTCTCGAACCGTTGAAGGAAACCCTCAACTCCACGTGATGCGGGCGGATGGGGGCGAGGCCAAACAGCTGACGAAGTTCTCGATGGGCGTCGGCGATCCCGTCTGGTCGCCTGACGGGAAATGGCTGGCGGTTACCTCAGAGGTGTTTCCTGAGTGTGGAGCGGACAGCGAGTGCAACGAGAAAATCAAAACGACCTGGGAGAACGGCAAACTGAAGGCGCACATGGCGGATGAGCTGCTCTACCGCCACTGGACCGGCTGGCGCGACGGCAAGGTCAATCATGTGCTGCTCATTGACGCCGATTCCGGAAAGGTCGTCCGTGACTTGACTCCCGGCCGCTGGGTGAGCCCGATTTTCTCGCTTGGCGGCGATCGGGGCTACGATTTCTCCCCCGATTCCAAGGAACTCTGCTTTGTTTCAAACCGCGAAACCGAGCAGGCGTCAACCACCAATGCCGACCTGTGGATAACGCCTATTGAAGGAGGCCTCGCCGAAAAGACGGCCGTTAACATCACGGACGCGAATGACGGCTGGGACGGCTCCCCTCTCTATTCCCCGGACGGCCGGTATATCGCGTACCGTAGCCAGGCGAAGCCGGCCTATGAGTCGGATCTTTTCCGTATTGCCGTCTACGACCGGCAATCCAAATCGATCCGTTACCTGACCGACCGCAAAAATTTCGATAACTGGGTCGATGAAGTCGCTTGGACACCCGATTCCCGAACGGTCTTCTTCCAGGCGGAGGTGCAGGGTCGAAACCCGATTCTGAAGATTGATACGGCCTCGGGCGCCATCTCGAAGGTCATCACCGATGCCACGATTACGGGCTGGGAGTTGTCGACGGATGGGAAACGACTCGTTTACGGACGGCGAAGTATCGCCGAGCCTCCGGAAATCTTCGCAGCAGCCGCGGATGGGACGGGGCGTAAACAGCTGACTCAGTTCAATAAGCAGTTGGTCCAGGAAGTCGACATCCGCCCCGCGGAAGAGATGTGGTTCCAGGGGGCAGGGAATTACAAAGTCCATACGTTTGTCGTCAAGCCCCATGATTTCGACCCGTCCAAGAAATACCCGCTCATTCTGAACGTGCACGGCGGCCCGCAGCAGCAGTGGCTCGACTCTTACCGGGGCGATTGGCAGGTTTATCCGGGCAAGGGCTACGTGGTGGCGTTCGCGAATCCAACCGGCTCAAACGGTTACGGACAGGACTATGTCGATGCGATTGGTTGTGACTGGGGCGGTCGTGTTTTCCAGGACCTCATGAACGTGACCGACGGCCTCCAGGCGCTTCCCTACGTCGACTCGTCAAAGATGGGGACGATGGGATGGTCCTACGGCGGGTACATGATGATGTGGTTCGCCGGGCACACGGACCGGTTCAAAACGATTGCCTCGATGATGGGCGTTTATGACCTGCCGGCCATGTTTGGGGCGACCGAGGAGTTGTGGTTTGTCGAGAAGGACCTTTGCGGGCAGCCGTGGAACTCGGAAGCGTACCGCAAATGGTCGCCGTCGGAGTACGTCAAGAACTTCAAGACTCCAACACTTGTGATAACCGGAGAGCTCGACTACCGGGTGCCCTACACTCAGAGTCTGGAATTCTTCACGGCCCTGCAGAAAATGAAGGTTCCGTCGCGCCTCGTCGTCTTGCCCAATTCCGGTCATTGGCCGAGCTGGTACGAGATGGCGTTCTACTACACGGTCCACCTTGACTGGTTCCACCGCTGGCTAGGAGGCGGTGAAGCGCCCTGGGACCCGCAGAAGTTCCTGCGCAACGATGTTTTTAAAGGTGAAGAAGGGAAGGAGAAAGAGAAGAAGGGTACCGACTGACGGCTTTTTTTATCCACGAATTACACGAATATACGAATTGATTTGTCCACGAACCAACACGAACGACGAAAGGACCTCAAGGACAACAAAGACCTCAAGGACATGGCATCCAGCACTGTCCTTGAGGTCTTTGTTGTCCTTGAGGTCCTTTCGTCGTTCGTGTTGGTTCGTGGACAAATCAGCCGTCCGCTTACCTCCCCACCATCTCCGGCTCTGGCGCCGGCTCCTCTTCCTGCATGTCCTGTGGGACATTCCTATGCCACCAGTGGCGCATGCGGGCGGCCCAGTCATCGAAGAACGTGTAGACGACCGGGACCATGATCAGCGTCAGAAGCGTGGAGGTAATCAGCCCGCCGATGACGGCCCGGGCCATGGGCGCCCGCATCTCGGATCCTGCCCCGATTTCAAACGCGAGAGGCAGCATGCCGAAGATCATGGCCGTGGTGGTCATGACGATCGGACGCAGCCTGACGCGAGCGGCCGTGATCAGGGCATTCGTACGGGTTTGCCCCTCCCTCTGCTGCCGGTTCGCGTAGTCAATCAAAAGGATGGCGTTCTTGGTGACCAGACCCATGAGCATGATGAGGCCGATCTGCGACATGATATTGAGCGTGCCGTTCGTCACATAGAGGGCGAGAGCGACCCCCAGCAGCGACAAGGGCAGTGACAACATGATCGCCAGCGGATGGAAGAAGCTGCGGAACTGAGAGGCCAGAATGGCATAGATGAACACTATGGCGAGGAACAACGCCCGGCCCATGTGGTACTGCATTTCCCGCAAGTCCTCGGCCTGTCCCGTGTATCCGATAGTGACGCCGGGGGGCAGCTGCAGTTTGTCATTCAGCGTCTTGACGTCCGCGATAATACTTCCAATATCACGATCCTGATTGGAGGCTCGCACGCGAACCTCCCGCATCAAATCCCGGCGTCTGATGAGAGAGGGCGCCTGCGAGTCCTCGAGGGACGCCACCTGTGAGAGCGGGACCGAAGTCGCCATGCTGCTCGGGTTCGTCAGCATGGCGGGAGTGGCGCCGGCGAAGTCCATGACCGGCACGTAGATCTCCGCCAGGTCGTCCTTCAGTCGCCGCTGTTCCTGATCGACGCGCAAACGAACGTCGAAAGCGTCTCCATCCCGGTCCTCGTATTGGGACACCACCTCGCCGGCAATCAGCCCGCGAACGGTCATCGCGACCGTGCCCAGATTAAGCCCGAGGTCCGATGCCGCCTTTCGATCCAGTTGGACACGCACTTCCGGGCGAGGCTCGTCCTGGCTGGTGTCTACATCCGTTGCGCCTTTTACCTGTGCGACGTTCTTGACGACCAGTTTCGAAACGCGGTCAATCTCGTCGAGATCCGTTCCGCGAACGCTGATCTGGATCGGCCTCGCATCACCCAACTGTTCAGCCTCCTCGACGGAGGTCTCCAGGCTGGCCCAGCGGTCGAAATCCTCACGCATGAGCCGGCGCAGTTCCATGTCGGTTCTTTGCCTCGCGTCTTTGGCCGTGAGCTTGACGTAAATCGAGCCCTGGTTAACGGAGCTTGTTCCGGTTCCTATGGTTACGACGGTATAGGCGACTTCCGGGTAACGTTTCAGCGTTTCGTGAACCCGCTGGGCAATGACGCTCGTCTCCGCGAGGGTCATGCCCGAAGGGGCCTTGAACGACACCTGGAACTCCTCCCGGTCAAAGTCGGGCATGAAATCGCTCCCGAGCTTGCCGAGCAGGTTGAAGCTAAACACGATGCAGGCGACGCCAATACCGAGCACGATTAACCGATGACGGAGCGACCAGCCGAGCGTGCGCCCCAAAACCCCCTGCAGGAGGTTCAGAGAGTCGTTCATCTTCTGCAGTTGGCGCGCAAACCAGCGGCGCCGAGTGTGTGTCTCGACGGCGGGATCGTACCAGCGGGACGAAAGCATCGGATCAAGGGTGAAGGAAACAAACAAAGAGACCAGCACCGCGACTCCGACGGTCATTCCGAACTGGTCGAAAAAACGTACGACAATACCTCCCCTGAACGCGACAGGCACAACTAAAG
>RPQK01000483.1 GCA_003819755.1 Acidobacteriota bacterium
TATCTGCCCAGCCACCCGTTTGGCGAGTAGATTGACGTAAGGCAAATGCCGGCGACCGCGGTTGGAAGCGCAAACGGAAGATCGACCAGGGCATCCACGATTCGCTTTCCCGGGAAACGGTAGCGGGCCAGGACCCAGGCGAGCGCGAGTCCGAAGACCGCGTTGACGATGGCCCCGCCAAGGGCGGCGCCAATCGTCAACTTGTAAGCTGCAAGGACACGCGGAGCCGTGACGGCTGTCCAGAAAGCAGGCCAGGTCATTTCCCAGGTCTTCAGAAACACGACGCTCAGGGGAACCAGGACGATCAAACTGAGATACGTAACCGCGTACCCCATCGAAAGCCCGAAACCCGGTAAGACGTGCCGCCTTCCCAACCTTCTCCGCATATTCCTGTCCTTCGCCATGCCTGACGGTTCCCCTCAGCTGCCCGGCTGGTAGATCTGGTCGAAGACGCCCCCATCATCAAAATGGACCTTCTGCGCCTTCTGCCAGCCGCCGAAAACTTCATCCACCGTGAACCGACTGATCTTCGGGAAAGTGCCTTGGTACTTGTCCGCGACTGCCTTCAGACGAGGCCGGTAGTAGTGACGCGCGGCGATTTCCTGGCCCTCGGGCGTGTAGAGATACTCGAGGTAGCCCTGCGCAACTGCCGTGGTCCCTCGCTTCTTCGCCACCTTCTCAACCAGCGCGACAGAAGGTTCAGCGAGGATGCTGACCGACGGAACGACAATCTCGAAACTGCCTTTGCCCAGTTCCTTCTGCGCAAGGAAAGCTTCGTTCTCCCAAGCGAGGAGAACGTCTCCGATCCCGCGCTGCACGAAGGTGATCGTGGCGCCCCGAGCGCCTGAGTCGAGGACCGGGACGTTTCGGAAGAGGCGCGTCACGAATTCACGGGCCTGTCGGGCGTCATCGTTGTTCTTCCTCAACGCGTAACCCCAAGCTGCCAGGTAGTTCCATCGCGCCCCGCCGGATGTCTTCGGATTCGGTGTGATCACTCGAACCCCATCCCGGACCAGATCATTCCAGTCTTTGATGCCCTTGGGGTTTCCTTTACGGACGAGAAAGACGATCGTCGAGGTGTAAGGCGCGCTGTTATCGGGTAAACGTTTCTGCCAGTCTCGGGGGACGAGGCCCGATTTCTCTGCGATGGCGTCGATGTCGTAGGCCAGAGCCAAAGTCACCACATCGGCCTTGAGTCCGTCGATGACCGACCTGGCCTGCTTCCCGGATCCCCCGTGAGATTGGCTGACGACGACCGTCTGGCCCGTCTTCGTCTTCCAGTACTGCCCAAATGACTTGTTGAACTCCTCGTAGAATTCCCTGGTTGGGTCGTACGAAACGTTCAATAGCGTAATCTCGGGGCCGGCGACGACCAGGCCCGACAAAAAGAACACCGCGGCTGCGGCGAAAAGTCCGAATCGGTTTCTCATGGGTTCTCTAGCGTCTTTACCGGACACCAGCGGGGGCTTTTGCCTGATTTTGGCCCTGGTTTCGCTTCAAGCCTTCTTCAGTGAGATGGGAGAAGAGCACCGTACTCAGATAGCGTTCGCCGGTGCTGGGCAAGATTGTGACGATCAACTTCCCGGCATTCGATTTTCCCCTCAGTGTCCCGCCAGATCTCCTCGGCGGTCGTCTGGCGATGAATCAACGGATTGGCGGGATTTTCAAACTGGCGCGGCATCCACGCTTGCGGCGTCTCGGCCGCCAGTTGCTCTGCCTTGCGGATCGCGCCCGCCATGCCTTCGTGGCCCGGCGTTAAGACGACCTCCGCCCCGAAAGCCCGCAGCAGGGTGCGCCGTTCGCGACTCATCGTCTCCTGCATGACGATGATCAGGCGGTAGCCCTTGACCGCGCAAACAAAGGCGAGCGCAATGCCGGTATTCCCGCTGGTCGCCTCGATAATCACACTGCCCGGCCCAATCACCCCTTCCTTTTCGGCTTCCATAACCATGCTCAGCCCTATCCGGTCTTTCACGCTGCCTGCGGGGTTGTGCGACTCGAGCTTGACGACGACTGTCGCGGCTGCGTGGTCCGAGACGCGATTCAGCCTTACCAACGGGGTGTTACCCAGGAGATCCAAAACGTTGTCCGCTATTCCTGTCATCTGTCGCCTCAATTTCTACTAATCCGATCAGGTTTATAGACGATCCAAACTATATGCGAGCGGAGACTGACCTGTCAACAAAGAAGCTTTACCTATTCGGCAAGGGAAAGGGTTCCGCGGAAGCCGACCGCATGGGGCGCAAGCTGAGCGGCTTTTTCGCGAGTCACGGTTTTCGGCTAGAATCGTCACAGATTTGAAACTACCCGGAGGGCACATGCCTTTAGCCTGCCCTACAAATCTAGACGTCCAGCAACTCCGAGCCGAGATCTCGAGTCTCTATGCTCGAGTACTCGACCAGCCGGATGGTCAATACCATTTCCATCGGGGACCCGCTTATGCCGTTGAATTTCTCGGATATGAGCCCGGGGAATTAGCACGTCTGCCCGATGAAGTCACCCGTGTGTTTGCCGGAATCGGGAATCCGCTCAAGATGGGGCGTATCAACGCCGGGGAAACGGTGGTCGACATCGGATGCGGGGCTGGAACCGATTTGCTTCTGGCCGCCTATCAGATCGGGCCCGCCGGCCGAGCGATCGGGGTGGACATGACGCCGAGCATGCTCGACTTTGCTCGGGCTGCAGCCAAGAGGTCGAATCTGCATCAAGTCGAGTTGCGACCTGGGGACGCCACTTCGCTGCCTGTCGAAACCGCCTCGGCCGACATCGTCCTATCGAACGGCGTCCTGAATCTCGTCCCCGAAAAGGACAAGGCCCTGCAGGAGATGAGGAGGGTCCTCAAGCCTGGCGGCCGGGTTCAGATCGCCGACATTACCCTGGATATAGAGCTTTCAGAGGACGCCCACGCCGACATCGATCTTTGGACCGGTTGAATCGCCGGCGCTCTGCTGGAGGCAGAGCTCATGCGCGCCTTCTCCGCCTACGGTTTTGCCGATGTAGCGATCAGAGATCGTTTTGACTGTTTTCGCGGAACCAGCAAAGAAAGAACTGCCCGCCGTTACGGGGTTCACGGCGTGAACCTCTCTGCCAGGAAAGCGTAGCTTCGGTGGAGGGACCGGTCTCGTACTTCACCCTGCGGCTGAACGGTTACTCAAGCGGACCTCGTGGAGAAACGGTTTCGACAAGGACGAGCAGATCGAATGCCTTGGCCGGGTTCACGTCGAAGCCCGGGGCTGGCTCGGAACTCGCGAGCCAATCTGCGAGCGGTCCTTCGCGGGGAAGACCCGCCAAATCAAGCAGAAAGAGCGGCTTCCGACCGCCCTTCCAGAAGGCGATTTTTAAGGTCAGGGGCGGGGATGATGGCATCGATTCACTCTCGACTCCTTGCCTCGCCTCGGCTGCCTGGACAAACAAAGAGCCGATTACGATCATCCGCGTTCCAAGGAAGTCGGCCAGATACTGGCCGTCTGCGAAGCGAGACACCTTGGGTCGTTTTTGCACGTGGCTGTTATGCGCAAACACGAAAATTCGACCGCTTGGACCTTCCTGCTCCAAAATCCACCTGAGATTAAGTGCCATCGAAGCATCTCGGCGGGGCTGCGGATCGACACGTGTTTGCGCCCGAAAGTTCTCGTCGAGCTGACGCGCTACCACCGCATTCTGGTAGGCCCGATGATAGGCGGCTGCTGATGACCGGGCAATGTACTGGATTCGCTCACGCTCAAAGGCCCTAAGCATATCAGCAAGCGCATCGCTCACTTCGTTCCGCTCCACCTCCGAGAGAGTCGTATAGCCTAACGTGTTGAAGCGGTCGAGAAGGGAGTCAAGCACGCGATGGAGTTGTCGCGCACGTTCGCGATCAACCGTCACTAGATATTGGAGCGCACCATCGAACGCGAGACGTGCTTCTGGGAAAGTGCCGTTTCGCCCACCGGTCAGATCCATACCATGGAAACGAACCGGCCGCTTGGTGCTGGAGCGGTGGTTGTACGATCTCATCCAATCGAGCAGTTGAGCGTTCTCCTCACTGGGCGAGCTGGACCAGGAAAAAGCCGCGGTGGCCGCTTTGCGCCGATCCACAGTCCGTCCGAGCACGTAATCATCAGCGACGAGCGATTCAGCATAGCCCGTCTCAACGGCAAGCGCCGTAAAACCCATCTGCTCCACGAGGAATTCGAACAGTCGGTTGCGTAAGGCGAGGAACTGGTGGGTATCATGCTTAGCCTCACCAAATGCAACTACGGAACTGCTGCCAATGATTCGCTTGAGAGGCTGCAGGTCATCAAACCCAGTGGCGGGTTCATATGTCGCCAACAGAGTAGCATGTGCAGCGGCCCAAGCCGCGGCTTCGTCCATGACAGCCGGCGGCGCCAAAGACGGCTTCCCGGTGCCACTGTCCTGCCCTCGAACTGAGGTGGTAACCAGGCTAATCAAGGCGATCGCTATCGCTCGAAGTATCATTGTTTCCGACTGCTCTGAATCTCGTTCTGGCGCCTCAATACAAGAACCGTCCTAAGAGAAACCAAGACCGCTTTACGGACTTCTCTGAAAGCCTGAGTGCAAGATGCGCCCTTTCATTTCACGCAATTTCGGGACTTGCAGGAGCATTCCAGGGACCGGGAGCGATCCAGGTGGCTTTGAAAGGCTCCCCGCGAGATACTGCTTCAGCGACCGGACTGAGGAAAGCCAGAATGGTCCTGTGCTCAAAGCATTGCCTCCAGGTAAGGCCGCATAACCCGCTCCACGCGGCAGATCTTCGCGAAGCGCTCAAGGTCGACCATCTTGATGGTTCGTCTCTCGCGATAGAAACGCAACGCCTCCAGAGCGACATCCAAGCCAATCTGATTACGGAATTTGAAGCAATCGGCCAGGGTCTTTTCCGGACTGTAGACCCTTACTTCGAACCCTGCAATCGAGTGAGTACCGATTCCGGTGGAGAAGGCAGCGGTGTCAAAACGGAAAACGCGGATGGGTGGATATTGTATCCGAGGCGTCGTCGAGCCGGCTTTGAGGGCAATCTGAACTTCGTGCGTCACTTGCGTGGTCATTTCATGGAATACGAGGGCAGAGATCAGGCAAACGACTGCCGATGGCGCCTTCACGGCCACCGCGACAAGGTCGGGCTGTTGCAGCGGGGGCAGATCAGCCAAGCGGTAGACCCCGCGGTCCAGCCTTTCGAGAACGCCTGCGTCCCGCATCGCATACAGTGTTCGGGGATGGATCCCGGCCTTGATGGCCAGGCTGGTTTTGAGGAGTCCCCCGTGGTTGCGGAAGATCCTTATTTCCCGGTTATAACGAATGTCCGACATCGCCAGTCGTCCTCGGTGGATAGAATTACATATAGATTTTGATAAGTATAGGTAATTCTATCCACCTCAAACCTCGAGTCCGTAGACGTCTAAGTCGTCGGGACGGTGAGACGACACTGAAACTGGGGGCTCACTTCTGTGAGCGAGGGCTGAGGACAAAAGGACTTTACGGTGTCAGGCGTCAGCCATTTCACTTCATCCTTCCTCTCACCATCTCAATCATTGCCTGGATGAACCGTGTCCGGTCCTCGATCGAAACGTACGCGTGCGCGTTAGCGCTGGCTCCTATGCGCCGGTTGAACCTGGTCAGCTTCTCCAACGAGGCGATCAAAAGGGAGGGATCCAGGCCAACGCCAACCAACGTGATCACGGCAATCGCATCACATTGAAGCTCAAGCTCTTGCAATTGGTTGAATCGTCGGTCTCGCAGCGCGGCCTGGTACTCATCCCAAGAATAGAAATGCCCCATTTCATGGGCCACCGCCGCTTGCAGTTCTTCTGCTGTGAGAAGATTCATCGTGTTTCGCCCGATCAGCAGGACGAATGATGCGTGCAATCCCAGGAATGCCTGTGGCACATCGATCACCCGGTTCTCCATCAGAGACGCCCGATCGTGGTAACTGAAAATGGGTTGAAGCTGCGAGAGCCTGGCTTTGTCTTCTGCTGACGGCTTCAACTCGCCCTCTCTGGGAAGGTTCGCGATAACCCGCTTCCGTAAGTCTGGCGCAATTTCACGCGGGCGAATCGTCCGCAAATAGTTGCCGAAGCTAGACGTCTCTATTTCCGCAAACTCCCGATAGACCTTTTGCTCAACGCTCCCCAAGGATACTTCCAGCCTCCCTTCCTTCTCCCCTCCCCATGCCAACGAGACGGTTGCCGTTCCCGCA
>RPQK01000484.1 GCA_003819755.1 Acidobacteriota bacterium
AACTGACAAACTGACAGGCTGACAGAACTGACAAACGACAAACTGACAGACTGACAAACGGACAAACGGGACAGGACCAAGGTTTAGAAACACTGGTTTGTCAGTCTGTCAGTCTGTCAGTTTGTCAGTTTGTCAGTCCTGTCAGTTTGTCAGTTCTGTCAGTCCTGTCAGTCTGTCAGTTTGTCAGTCTGTCAGTCTGTCAGTCTCCTCAAGCACTCAAGTGCCTGTTCATCCTCTGGATCGCCTCGTCGATCTCGGCCGTGTTCGCGAAGCCGATGATCACCGCGTCAACGCAATCCAGGTTCATGACGAATTTGATCGAAGCGTCTCGCTGTTCTGGATCGGTGAAGTCTCCCTCTCCCATGATCTTCATCCCGATTATGCCGGTTCCTGAACCGTGGATTTTCCGAATCGCCGCTACGGCACGGTCCCGGTCGCCAGGCGACCCGTCGGAGGACTTCAGATTGTCCATGTGGGCGCCGTTGTGATTAACACGGACGAAGGCCACATCCAGCCAGCTTGTCCCGGGCATGACCTCAAGAGGCAAAAGGCCATGGCAGGAGGCACCGTGAGAACGAATCAACTGCTTCTGCTTGGCCTCCTCAAGCAGGTCCATCTGCCGTTTCAGCATTTCCTTCCAGTCGCCGGTCCTGGTGCAGTGGAGGAGCAGTGAATCAAAGTAGTCGGTCTGGAGCTCGGAACGGAAGCGATCGATAACTTTGAACGGGTCGGGATCGTTCCGCCAGGCCATTTTCGTCTGCAGGGTATAAGTATCCCGGTTTATGCCCTTCAAGGCGGCAGCCACCATCTGGTGAGTCTTATAGGCGTCGGCGGTGTCGAAGAAGCGAATACCGCGATCGTAGGCATGGCGGATCAGCCTGGTGAAACCCTCCTGTCCGAGATCCCTTTGGACTCGGCCCCCAAACGACCCGCTGCCTATGCCTAGGCGGGTGACTTTGACCCCTGACTTTCCGAGGGCGACAAGATCGGTCGCGGACTTCCGCGCCGGTGCGCCAGCCAATAGCGAAGTTCCGCAGGCAACAGCGCCGACTCCGGCCAGGCTGTCACGCAGGAAACGGCGGCGTGAAACTTGAGTCATCGGTGACCTCCTTGGGCACCAATATTATCAAACCTTTCAAACTCCTCCTTACGAAGAGAATGACTGGCTCGGTTCAAGGCGACGCCCGAGTAGACAGGTTGCGCCAGGCGCGGCATGCCGGGTGGGTGGTGGCGTTCGAGACGGGCCAGATGAAATCCGGCATTCTGGATATGAGAAACGGTATTCCGGTTGAGGTGACAGCCGAGCGCGAGCCGTGACCAGATGGGGGTCAGTCGGTCTTGCCACCTGGCAACTTTTCCTTCCGCCCGGACATGTTCGATAAACAGAAACCGGCCGCCGCGTCTAAGCACCCGAGCGACGTCACGGAGGACCCCATCGAGATTGCAGACGCTGCACAGCACGAGTGTGGCAACCACCGTATCGAAGGTCTGAGACTTGAAGGGGAGATCCTCCGCTCGACACTGCAGCGGCTGAACCGCGAGTCGGCCGCGGTTCAGCCGGGGCAATGATTTGGCAAGCATGGCGGAATCCGGGTCACTGAAGATCAGCCGCCCGGATTCCGCGTAACACTCGAGATTGGCACCGGTGCCTCCACCGATTTCGAGGACTTGCCCCTGACACCATTGGAGCAGTTCGCAACGCTTCTGCCTAAGCCACCGTTCCTCAAACGGCGCCAGGGCCCGGTCATAGCACGAGGCGACGAGGCGATGCCAAAGATTGACGAACGGTGAGTCACGATGGAACAAATTGACGATCTACGATCTACGATTGACGATTGACGGTTAAAGAACCGGGCAAAGCTATGAAGAGCCCTTTCTTCAATAATCGATCATCGGTGGCTCTGCGTCAATTCGCCCGGCTCGTAACCGTCAATCGTCAATCGTCAATCGTCAATTCCGTTGGATTCCTACCTGTTTTGCAGGTTGAAGTTCACGGTCACGGTCGCGGTGATTGGCATGGGCTCTCCGTTCAGGATGGTCGGCTTGTACCGCCACTGTTTGACCGCTGTAATCGCGGCTTCATTAAGCAGCGGGTGCCCTCTCACGACCTGGACCGACTCCACTATACCCATTTCGTTCACGGTGACCTGCAGCATCACACTGCCCTGCACACGAGCCTGAATCGCGAGCGTCGGGTAGACCGGTTCGACCCGATAAATGACCTTTGATGGGTCGAGGACGGAGATCAACAGGGGCTGCCTCGGAGGTTTAGGCGGAGGCGGGGGCGGAACCGCAGGTCCAGTGGGCCGGAAGACGCCCCCAAAGTTCGTCGGCCCTGAAATACCGCTCGGAATGAACGTTCCGGTCCGATCGGCTGGCCCGGGGATTATGTTCTCGAGCGGAAGGTCGATTTCAGCGATATCAGGGGGCAAAGGCACGTTGCTCGGCTCGATGAGCAGCGGGACTCGAACGACCACTGGGCCGGTGCGGACCGTTTGTGCCTGCACTACAGTTTGGGTTGATGGAGGTGGTGCCGGAGGCGCAGGAGTGGGGGGCGGTGCAAAAATTACGTCTGCGAGCACTTCCCACCCGCCCGGCAGAGACTGGTAGTAGATGAGGGGCACGGTAACGAGGATGCTGAGCGCAATGACGTGCAGCGCCAGGGAAATCAGGACGGTTTTTTTGCTCCCCTTACGCCCGGAAGCCTGTCCTTCAATGATGGTCTCAAACATAACCTCCTCCTCTCACTAACCTTAGACAACGGGGTCGGGAGAAGGTTCCGGGGGTTGAGCGTCACAGAGCGTACAGAGCCGCGCACGGCCGACTCTGCGAGGAGTACGCGTCGCGGCGTGCTCTGTAATACTAATCAACGCGCCATCCGCAGCGCCCGCTCCTCGGCCGGAATGCGGACCAGGAGCAGGAAGGCCAGGTTAAGGACGCCGATTACGACTGCGGTTATCCAGGCGCCGAAGATCATCGGAACGGCGAACAGGACTATCACCACGGCCAGGTAATTCGGATGACGCAGCAAACGATAGGGGCCGGAACGGATCATCGGGGCATCGGGTAGGACGAGGATCCGGGCGCTCCAGCGGTGACCAAGGGACACAATGCACCAGTACCTGAGGAGATCACCGAGGAGAAACAGGCCTAGCCATGCCGGCCAGGCAGAATCGAGATGCGGGCCGCGCCAGAGAGACTCGACCACCCAGGCGCCGAACCAGGCGGTGTGGAGCAGCACCATGAGCGGGTAGTGCTTCTGTCCCCATTCTCTGCCGCCCGCCTCCAGCGTCATTCGTCGATTGCGGGCCGAGAGGCGGAGCTCAACGAGCCTTTCCATTCCAATGAAGGCGGCAAGTCCCACCACGAGAGCAATTACCATCGAAACAGGACTTGTTCTGCCGAGAAACCGGGGCCAAACGCGAGCATGAGCCCCAGCTCGTCGGCAGGCGGGGTGGTGTCGAGCAAGTGTTTGAGCGCGAAAAGCACGGTCGGGCTCGACATGTTGCCGTACTCGCGCAGCACATGGTAGGAATGGTCCAGAGCCGCGGGGTTGATGCCGGTCGTCTGAGCGAAAGCCTCCAGCACTTTTGCCCCGCCAGGGTGGATGACATAGTGATGGATGTCCGACCTGGAAATCCCCCACGCCGCAGCCGACGCGTCAAGCAGGGCCGGCATCTCGGTGCGAACCAGGGAGGGGATGTCGCGGGACAGCCGGACTTTGAACCCCGTCTCAACCATTTCCCAGCCCATGATGTCTTCCGAGTTATCCCAAAGGTGACTGTAAGACGCCAGAAGCTCCGGACCTTCAGCCCGGGTTCCGATCAGGACGGCGGCCGCTCCATCCCCAAAAAGACTGGTGGCAACCACATTGGCTTTGGACAGGTCACGAAGCTGAAAGGTCAGGCTGCAAAGCTCCACTGTGACGAAGAGCAGGTACCGGCCTCCCAGCTGAGGGGCGATCTCCGCGGCTCTGGCCAGCCCGGCGACTCCTGCTGCGCAGCCCAGTCCCCAGACGGGTAACCTGGGGATGTTTCGGCACAGGCCGAGCGTTTGGATCAGTTTGCTGTCCAGGCTGGGGGTCGCAATTCCGCTGGTTGAAGCAAACACCACCATGCCGATCTCGCCCGGAGACACTCCGCTCTCCGTCATGACCGCTTCCGCGGCCCGATTCGACAGCTCGAAAGCCGTTTCGAGGTAAATTCCGTTAGATTCCTGGAAGGTGTGCGGAGAGAGAAACCAATCAACCGGCCGGGCAAAATAGCGGGTCCGCACCTGGGTGTTGGCGAAGACGGGAAGCAGCCGCTGAAAATCGGTAAAAGACGGACCGAAGACCAACGGCGCAACCCGGACGATTGTTTCTTGATCCACTTTGTAGGGAGGTACCGCCGTCGCGACGCCGGCTATTCGAGCTTTCACCATGGCTTATCCTGTTCCTCAATCCTCGACCGTCAATCCTTAATCATCAATCATCAATCACCAATCATCAATCAAGAATCAACAATCATCAATGACAAATGCATCAAGCGGACTGCGTTCTTTTCATGTCAGAATGGAGCTATGGAACTGAGCGTCGAGGATTTGGAGCAACTCCGGCATGCCCGGTGGCTTCTTGAGAAACCGAGCCTGGCGGCTCGGCTCGCGGACAGCGTGGGACTGCCGTTGGAAAAGGGCTTTGGACTTCTACCAGAGAAATGGGCCGCGGCGGTGCAAAAGGCGGTGAACGAATCCTTGTTGAAGGCACTGAGTGCGGCCGTGAAATCGCTCGAAGGGCGTCCGCCCAGTCCGAACAGCAATCGACGGCACCGTCTCGCCGTTGCCGCGGTGGGAGCGGCAGGGGGTGCCTTTGGTCTGGCCGGGCTGCTGGTGGAGTTGCCCGTTTCGACTGTCCTCATGCTGCGTTCGATTGCTGACATCGCGCGTGACGAGGGGGAGGAACTGAGCAATTTCGAGTCTCGGCTCTCCTGTTTGGAAGTCTTTGCCCTCGGGGGCCGAACGCGGTCGGATGATGCCACGGAAACCGGCTATTTCGCGATCCGGGCGGCGCTTGCCAGTTCGGTCAGCGAAGCGGCCCGCTTTCTGGCAGAGCGAGGCGTGGTGGAGCGTGGCTCACCTGCCCTCATCCGTTTCATCACCGCCATAGGCTCACGCTTCGGTATCGCCGTATCTGAAAAAGTGGCCGCAACCGCGGTCCCGGTTGTGGGAGCGGCAGGAGGCGCCCTGATCAACTCGGTGTTCATCCGTCACTTTCAGGAGACCGCCCGTGGGCACTTCACCGTCCGTCGACTGGAGAGGATCTACGGGCGCGAGCTGATTGAGCAGCAGTACATGACTAGCTAACCCCTTTCTGCTCGACGGTTAACGGAGGTATCCTTCCTGTATGATCACCCGGCTCATCAACAAGTCGTCACACTGGTCTTTATCATTCCTGCTCGTCTGTTCCTGCGCCTGGATCTTGGCGGTCGAGTTTTCCGTCGAGACGGCGGCGCAACCCGCCTCCGGTGCTCCGCTGTGGTTTCGCGAAGACTGGAAGGAGATCCCGGCGGCAACGCCCGTCACGCAGGAGCACGTTAACACCCGAGATTTGGTCCTCCACACTTACGGCCAGGCGAAGGACAGCATCAAAAAATCTCATCACGACCAGCCCGCCAATGACCCGTATTACATCTGGTCGGGTGACTGCAAAGGGAGTTGGGGGCTGACACTGTCGAAGACCGGCACGGTCGTGGACTTCTCCAAAGGCGGGGTGATCCGCTGGCGTTCACGACAGAGCGGGGAACGCTTTCCGAGAATTATGATCCGGCTCGCGGACGGCAGCTTCTACGTTTCCGACCAGACGGATAGCAATTCAGCCGAGTGGCACGTATTCAGTTTCATTCTCGATCAGATCACGTGGTCAGCTTTTGATATCGACCGGTTCGTCCCCCTCCCAGGCCGCAAAAAGCCGGATCTCTCCCGCGTGGCGGAGGTTGGCTTCACCGACCTGGAACCTGGCGCCGGCAGTAATGTCAGCTCTCGCCTGGACTGGATTGAAGTTTACGGCCACCCAGTGGCCGCCACCCGCTGAACGGGCAGCGGTCAGAAGGTGTGAAAAAATCAAGCGTGTCGACGGGCTTTTATCGTGGCCGGACTCTCCAGAGTCCGGCGCGTGGATGATGGCTGGTTGCACGATGTACGCGCCGGACTCTGGAGAGT
>RPQK01000485.1 GCA_003819755.1 Acidobacteriota bacterium
ATTCGTGGCACTCCACGGCGTCAGCTACGGCGAGTTCTTCGGCATGCATCAGAAAAACGGACGCTGGGTCGGAAACAGTGATCCGGGATGGCCTGCTTACGGAGAGTTGCTGGGCGCCACCTGGAAGCCGGAAAACATCGGGCATGCCCGCCGTCACGTCTTCTCAGTCAAATGGACGGAACCGAGCCATCCGATTGCCAAGGGTCTTGAACCGGCGTTTGTCGCCGATGACGAGCTGTACCACAAGATGGATCTCAAACCCGGCGCCCGCGTATTGGCAACCGCTTGGAGCGACCCGACTAAAGGCGGAACAGGGCAAGACGAGCCCCAGATATGGACGATCGGGTTTGGCAAGGGACGCTGCGTCCACATCACCCTCGGACACGACATCAAAGCGATGGAGCAGCCGGGCTTTAAGGCGACCTTTACCCGTGCGACCGAATGGGCGGCGACCGGCGATGTGACCGTGGCAGACTGTTTTTCGGGCCAAAGGCCCTAAAAACAGTGACGCGTCGACATTCAGGCGTCGCTTGGCGCCGTGCGCGAGGATTCAAGTGAAGTGCGCCGACGCTAGCGCCCTGCTCCGTATCCTCTTTCCCGAGCCGGGACCCTCGCTTCCGCTCTCCCCCAACGAACGAGTAGTGTCTTCGAAGGTCGTGGAAATCGAAACATACCGGGCGGTCGACCGTGAGCGGCTGATCGGCAACCTCGACGACACTGTGACGGCCATTAAGCGCAAGGAGCTCGCGGACCTGCTCGCCAGGCTGGATCTGGCGTCCATAGATGACAAGGTCATTGAGCGGGCCAAAAGCGCCTTTGCAGTCAACGTCCGAGCGCTCGACGCCATTCACGTCGCTACTGCCGAGGTGCTGTCAACTGAGGGCGACGGCGAGCCGCTGGAATTGTGGACGCATGACGAAAGACAGGCCCTCGCTGCGCTATCGCGCGGGCTTACCGTGCGCGGTATGGCCAAGAAGACAATCCTTAGCGTCCGCCTTGGCTATCTCATTCAATGAACCTGTTCGAGCCCAAGGATCCGCCGGTTGCGGGCAACGTCGGTTGAGCCGCCCGCGAAGTCATCGAAAGCCACCTCGGTTGTTTCGATGATGTGACTCGCTATAAAGGGCGCGCCCTCTCGCGCTCCCTGGTCCGGGCTCTTCACGCAACACTCCCATTCCAGCACCGCCCAGCCCCTATAACCCGCTTCCGCTAGAAGCGTGAAGACGCGTTTGAAGTCCACTTGCCCGTCACCAAGGGAACGGAACCGGCCGGCTCGTTTGGCCCAGGACTGATAGCCTCCGTAGACACCGATGCGCCCGTCAGGCCGGAACTCGGCATCCTTCACATGAAACCCGGCAATGCGCTCGCCGTAGAGCCGGATAAAGTCCAGGTAATCGAGCTGCTGGAGGACGAAGTGGCTGGGGTCATAGTTGAGGCATGCGGCAGGGCTCTGGCCTACTTTGTCAAGGAACATCTCGAAGGTTGCCCCATCGTAGAGGTCGGAGCCTGGGTGCAGTTCAAAAGCGAAGGTCAGGCCTGCATCCTGCGCCGCGTCGAGCAGCGGCCGCCAACGTCTTGCCAACTCCCCAAACGCTTCTTCGATCAGGCCCGGCGGGCGCTGGGGCCAGGGGTACATCAGGTGCCAGGCAAAGCCACCCGAAAGTGTGGGAATCACCTTTGTGCCCAGGTGGCTCGCAGCCGCGACACTCTTGAGCAGCTGATCGGTCGCCCATTCCGTTATTGCGCGGCCGGTCAGGCCCTCCGGATAAAACGGTTGAAACAGGCCCTCGTACACCGGGTGCATGGCCAACACCTGGCCTTGGAGGGAGGTATTCAGTTCTGTGACCACCAGTCCGTGTTTTTCCAGAGCGGCCCTGTAATCGTCGCAATACGCTTTGGAACCGGCGGCCAGGTCCAGATCTAAGACCCGACCATCCCAGGCGGGCACTTGGACGCCCCGGTAGCCGAGGCCCGCGGCCCACGGCGCCAAGGTGTCGATGTGGTTGTACGGCGCCACGTCACGAAGAAACTGCGCCAGGAAAATAGCAGGTCCTTTCATGGATCTTGACATGATCACCTCCGAATCGTTTGTGCGGCCTGCCGCCGTTCCGCCTTCAGGCGGGCCTTTCTGAGCTTGCCATCGACAAGAGTACGATTTGAAAGCCCGCCTAAAGGCGGAACGGCGGCAGGCCGCACAAACGATCATGTTCCCGCAACATGGCGCTAGCCGCCAATACTGTTGCCGACTCGACACTCCACGTCGTTTTGAGTGAGGAAGCTTTCGACCTCGGCGAAAGACGGCACTCCCGTGGTGCAACCTAAGGCCGTGACACCCAAAGCTCCCACTGCGCTGGCGAACCGAAGCGTCGAAGCCAGGTCCCAGCCGCGGAGCATGGCCGCAATCAACCCTGCGCTGAAACAGTCGCCGCAGCCGGAGGGATCCACCAACGGCACGGTGAACACGCCCATCTCGACCGTGCGGCCCTCTCCCTCGGCGAACAGGCCATCGGCCCCGCGTGTGATAATGGCGAGGCGAGCCCCCGCCTGCCGCAGCGCGCGCGCCTGGGCAGGCAGGCCCTGTTCGCCGGTCAACAGGCATGCTTCGAGCTCGTTCAAGACGAAGACATCCACGTGCTGCAGCAGCCGCAAGCATCGCTGCCTGTCCACTCCGTCTTGACGCGGAATGCAGACATTCAGAACGACGGTCGAGCCTCGCTGTCGCGCCTGTCGAAAGAGATCCCCGAGCGCCTGGTCGTTCCATGACGGCAGTTTCAGGTAACCGGCGGCCAACAATACACCATCCGCAGGGAGAAGCTCCGGCGGGATGTCCTCGCCGGTAAAGTGCTCGGCCACCCCGAGGGCATGAATATATCGCCGGTCTTCGCCTTCCGCTCGATAGATCAGGGTCGTCGGGGTGGCGCCGCCCGGCTCCCGTTTCACGCCCCCCGTGTCCAGGCCAATCCTCTCCAGTTCAGCAACGAGCAATTCGCCGAAAACATCATCCCCCACGCTGCCTACGAACCTGACCCGCTCGCCCAGGCGCCTCAGCGCAACGGCCGTGTTGAGGGCGTTGCCTCCGGGAAAGCAGGCGATGCGATCACAAAGAAGCAACTCGCCGGGCCGGGGCAGACACGGCATGGCGCTGGCAAAAACGTCTGCGGCGATGTCGCCGATGCACAGGACTCGAGGCCCGGGCGCAAGTACGGGCGGTGATGTTCGGTTCATACGTTGTTTCCTACCAGGGTGACAAAGTGACAAGGTGACAAAGTGACAGGAGTATCGAATATCGAATATCGAATAACGAATGTCGAATGTCGAAGTAGGGACAAAGGCACCGGAATGTTGGATAGGGAACAAGGCGAATGTCGAGAAGGGCTAAATTCCGTCTCCTTACTTCGACATTCGTTATTCGATATTCGATATTCGACATTCGATATTCTGTCACCTTGTCACCTTGTCATCCTCTAGGACCGGCCGTACCTGTCTTCGTAACGCACCTTGTCCTCATCCCGGACTTCCCCGTACGCCACCTCGAACATGCGCAGGGGCCCCGTGCCGTGCTCGTTGCTCAGACGGTGTTTTGCGCCGCGCGGAATGTGGATCTCCTCGAAGGCGCGCGGTCTAAGCACCTGATCGTCTACCTGTACGACCCCGCCATCGTTCAGCAGGATCCACAGCTCGTCAAAATGCTCGTGCGACTGCAGGCTCCCGGACTCACCCGCCTGCATTTCCACCATCCAGACCGTGCAGGCTTCATTACGCGCATATTCCCGGTAATGCCCCCAGGGCCGTTTGATCATCTTTGGCTGAAGTGCCATCGCTTTCGTCTCCTTCTTTCAATCGTCAATCGCTGGAGCCCCGTTTCTTGACCTTCTGCCAGTCCTGGTCGAACTGGGCCAAGCCCAGTTGGGTCAAGGGATGCTCGAACATCAGGTTGAAAAGGTCTTCGGGGATTGTCGCGATGTCGACGCCCGCCCGCAGACAGGACAGCAATGTGGGCTGGGTCTTCACGCTCCCGGCAATGACCTCGGAGTGGAAACCGTACTGCCGCTTGATGACCATGGTGTCATCAATCAGCCGGTCACTCTCGATGGCCACGTTTTCCAGACGGCTGAGCACGATGCTGATGAAGCTGGCGCCGGCCTTCATCGCCAGCAAGGCCTGCGTTGGAGAAAAAACCATGGTGACGTTCGTGCGGATGCGGTGTTCGCGCTCCAGCACCGGTACGGCGCGCAGCCCCTCACGCGTCATCGGGACCTTGATCACGACCTGAGGCCCGAAGGCTGTCAGCCGTCGCGCTTCCGCCACGAGGCCTTCCGCGCTGTCGGCCACCGCCTCGACGCTGACGTGATCGAGCGCCAGTGAGCAGATTTCCTCGATTACGTCCTCGAAGACACGGCCCGCCTTGGCGACGTGGCTGGGGTTAGTAGTAACTCCGTTGAGGAGGCCGGTCACCTGAGCCTTCCGAACGGCGGCCACATTCGCGGTATCCAGGAATATCTTCATGTCGTCATGTCCCTTTCGGCGGCGGGTCCCGCCTGTTGCTGCTGCAGGTGCTGGAGTGTTACAAACGGACCGGGCGGATCGCCCAGCTCTGAGAAAACGGCATCGGCTTCGGAAAAGTCCTCGCCGGCGGTATAACCGCTGACGGTTATGATGCACCGCATGCCCGCCGACTTGGCCGCCAGCAGACCGTTGCGGCTGTCTTCGACGACCAGACAGTCACCGGCCTGGAGGCCCATCTGCTCACACGCGTAATTGTAGATGGCGGGGTCGGGCTTCTTGCGGGCGACGATATCGCCGGCGAAAATCTCAAAGCGTTCACGGCGCTCCTGCCCCAGAAGAGTTTGCACGATCGCGGTCACGGCCCGCTCGTTCGAGGTGGAGCAGACAGCCAGCCGGACAGATGAGCAAATAGCTTCATCGACGAGCCGCCGGATGCCGGACCGTAACGGTAATTGCCCGCTCTCAACCAGGTTCATGAACAGGTCGGTTTTGAGATGATGCAACTCCTGGATGAAGGCATCCCGGCCGGTCACGGTCGATGGCCACCCGGCGCGGTCGAAGTAGGCCCGCATCCGTTCCTTTCCCCCGGCAATCTTGAGGAGCTCGCCGTAGAGCGGGACATCCCACACGACGTCGAGCCCCTTGGCGGCGAATGCCTGGTTGAACGCCACTCGGTGACCATCCCGTTCGGTGTCCACCAGCACGCCATCGCAGTCGAAGATAAGGGCCTTGAGCGTCCGTCCCTTGTCGATTGAGGATTGATGATAGCCTTCCAGAAATGCCTTGAGCTGGGTGAGAAATCCGGCGGCATAGGCCCCGTCGACGGCGCGATGATCGCAGGCCAGGTCGAGCGTCATCATTTGGCGCACTCCGATGCCGCCTGGCACAGGCATCACGCGCGGCTCGGCAGCGCCGACACCCAGGATTGCGCACTCCGGCGGATTGATAATCGGGAGAAAACGGTTGACGCCGTGCATCCCCAGGGAGCTCACCGTGAAGGTTCCCATCAGCCGCGAATCTACAACGCCGCAGCGTGCCGCCCCGGCGTTTTTCCTGGACAACTTCGCGATTTCGTGGAGGCTCAAACTGCCGGCATCGGGAATGACCGGAACCAGCAACCCGTCCTCCGCAGCCACGGCTACCCCCAGGTTGATTCTCTTTCGGAGGATCAGTCGCTCGTCCTCGACGTGCGCGTTCAGGCGGGGAAAATCCCGCAACGTCTGCGCTGCCGCATGGACAACCAGGTCGGTGATGGTAATCCGGATCCCTGCCTCGGCGTTGGTCCTCGAGCGCCAACTGAGGGCGTCGGTCATGTCCACATCGATGAACAAATGGAAGTGAGGGATCGTGCGTTTGCTTAGACTCAGCCTGTCGGCGATCACCTTGCGGGCCCGACCGAAGGTGATGACCTCGTCTTCGAGCGCTTTGCTTTCTTCAAGGCTCCGCCGACCTTGCGGCCCTGCTGGTGCTTCGAGGCTCAGGCCCGACGCGCGTGCGTCCGCTGACGCCCGCAAAGGGGGCTCCGCTTGCGGCTCTGTGGGCGCTTCAGAGGCAGAAGAAGCAGCGGCCAACACGTCTCGCTTGATGATGCGATTGTCCGGTCCCGACCCCTGTATCTGCGACAGATCGATTCCCCGCTCTTGGGCGAGGCGCCGGGCGGATGGCGAGGCCGCGGGTGTCGAACGGCG
>RPQK01000486.1 GCA_003819755.1 Acidobacteriota bacterium
AGCGGCCACCTGCCGCCGGTCATGCGGCGGATGATCTCGGTGCCGGCGCGCATGTGCTCGGCCTCGAGCTGCGGGCTCGCGCTTTGATACGAAACCATCGCCAGCCGTGGCACGCGATCTCGTGGCTCAGCGCGACGAACGCGGCCGTCACCTCCGGATTGCGCTCGAGCGCCATCGCGACGCCGAACACGGTGAGCGGCAGTCCCCGGCGCTCGAACTCGCGCAGGATGCGCCAGACGCCGGCCCGCGAGCCGTACTCGCAGATCGATTCCATGCTCATGTGCCGCGCGGGATAGGCCGGCGCGCCGATGATCTCCGACAGGAACGTCTCCGCGGCCCCGTCCCCGTGCAGCACGCCAGACAATCTGAGGAGCCGAAAACCGGTTGCCAACGCGAGCCGACGGCGCCGCTCGCTCTGAGTTCGAGCGAGCGGCGTGATCCGGCACACTTCGCGCGCCTCCGACCGCTGCGCCGCCCGAGCCGGCCGAAGCAACATCGGGATTTCATCAAACAGAAAGACGATTGACATCCCACCGGTCCGGCGATATAGCTCAGGCCAGAAAAAAAGGTGGTTTAAAATTCCTATACAGCTCGGGACTTGCCGAACACCCACGACCAAAGCGATCTGTGTTAGTGTGGCCAAAAGGGGAGGTCGCGCCCCCACGGGCTCGAATCATGAACAACGGTCGCCACTCGCCAGCGGCGCCAGGCCTTTTGGATCGGGTCAGGTTGCACTGGCGGCGCCTATCGTCGCCTTGGCGTAGGAACTACGAGCGCGGTCCGTTCCTTCCCTCCGACCTCTTGGAAAAGGTGCGAGCTCACGTCCGTTCGGTCCACGAGACGTTCGGACAGCACCCACCGTCGGAAGAAGACCTCACCCTCGCCGTTTATCGCGCCGTCGAGCAAGCAGGCAGCGTCGATCGCCTGCATGACCTGGCTGCTTCCGGACGCCTTGCCGAAGTCACAGGAGTACGCCCATTCAAGCTCGAGATGGATCTCGTGAACAAGTGCAACCTGCGTTGCCCGATGTGCATGATGAGTCATCCTTCGCATTACAGGCGCCCTTT
Organism: Acidobacteriota bacterium; assembly: GCA_003819755.1. GTDB lineage: Bacteria > Acidobacteriota > UBA6911 > RPQK01 > RPQK01 > RPQK01. Next base: position 1,068 of record RPQK01000486.1, read on the forward strand.
GCAACGCATGTCGTTGGAACTGTTCGAGCGGTTGGCAGCCGACATATTCTGGCACGTCCATGCCCTTTCGCTAACGTTAGGTGCCGAACCGCTGCTGCATCCCGATTTCGCTCGGTTTGTCGAGATCGCAAGCCACTATCGGATTCCGCAGATCTACGCGGTCACCAATGGGGTACTCCTCACTGATGCCGTCGCACGAGCCATTGTCACGCACGGCATGCACGTACTCACGGTGTCCATCGATGCGGCGCGTTCGGAGACCTACGAGCAGATCCGCATCGCTGGCGATTGGGACCAACTGATGCGCAACCTCCGCGGCTTTCAGCGCATCAAGCGGGAGGTCGACTCGCAGACACCTCAACTTGAGCTCGCGTTCGTGATGATGAGAAGCAACATCGCCGAACTGCCTGAGTTCGTCGACATGGCTGCCGAATTGGGCGCGAACTCGGTCAACGCGATCCACATGGTCCCGTTTGAGGGGCTCGGGATGGCGAGTGAATCGTGCTCGCTCGTCAGGGAGACCACGAACGAGATGCTGAGGCGCGCGCGAGAAAGGGCGAAGGAGCGCGGTCTGCAATTCAGCGGCCCGCCGTTCTTCGGGGAGAGCGTCGCCCGCAGCCCTGGCGCAGTGGGGGTGGACAGATTCTGCTTGCCCGTCAGCCAGGCGACTCGAAAGGCCGGCCACTGTCCTTTCCCTTGGCATTTCGCTGCCATCGATATGCTTGGAAACGTCGTCCCCTGCGGCTGGTGGCACCGTCAGCCGGCCATGGGCAGCATCAGATCGGAATCGTTCCTTTCGATCTGGAAGAACGAGAGTTATCGCTGCTTGCGCGCCGAGCACGAGTGCGGAGCGCTTCGTCCGACGTGCAGCACCTGCCCGGCAGCGGGGATTGGTTCGGTGGACGGCGAAAACTCCTTCTGGAGCGATGAGCGTGGCCACGATGCGTCTGAATCGCATCGGGAACACCAGCGTTTGGCTGAGCGCGGTGGGCTTCGGTACGTGCCAGCTACAGATGGTGCCCGAAGAACAGGCTGTCGAGACGTTGCTGTGCGGGTTCGCTCTCGGCGTGAATTGGGTCCACGCCGATCTCGGCTACGGCGGAGTCGAGACCATCGTAGCGAAGGCGATCAGGCAATCCCGCCGCACCGACGTGATCCCGGTGGTGAATGGCTGGGGCAATCTCGAGCGAATGGAAGAAGCCTATGAGCGATCGTGTGCAGCGTACGGGAAGCGGCGGCTCGAAGTGTTCGGTCTGTCCTGCGTCGATGACGACGATCTCATCCTGAAGCACGATGTCTGGGGCCCCAACGGCATGGTGGCGCGACTGCGGTCCATGAAGCGGGAGGGTCGCATCGACGCTACTTGGTGCTCGACGCACGGCAATCCGGACTACGTCGCCCGTCTGATCGAATGCGGCGCCTTTGACGCGATCATGCTGGCCTACAACCCGCTCGGCTCTCACGCATTGACCTTCGACGCGCGTCAGGAGGGCAAGGACTTCGAGAACATCCCCGAGAACGCGAGGCGCATCTTTCCGCTTGCTGTGAAACACAATGTCTCGCTGCTCATCATGAAGCCTCTAGCAGGCGGAATGCTCGTTCCGGGAAAGGCGTTTCGACAGCGTAAGCGCTTCTCCAGGGAAGCGCAGCCCTTGCGCGCCCAGGACGTGTTGCGATCTATCCTGCAGATGCCGGGTGTCGCTGCGGTCGTACCTGGGACTTGCTCGCCGGAGGAGGCGGAAGAAAACGCCCGGGCCGGCCACGAACCGATCGCGTTGGCAGAAGAAGCGCAAGTGACCGTGCTCCGCACCGCGGCGGTTATGCGGGCCGATCTTTGTTCTCGCTGCGGTGAATGCGAGCCCACGTGCAGCAAGTCCCTACCGATCTCCTGGATGTTTCGGGAGGCCTACATGTGGAGCTACTTCGCCGACATCTTCGACGCCATCGATCGGCATCACTACTTTCGCATTCACCCGAGTACCACGCTCACCTGCACGACCTGCGACGACCAGACCTGCTTATGCCCGTCAGGTCTGGACATCCCGAAGGCCCTTGCCGAGGCGCACGCGCAGGTCGTGGAGATGCGCCGCCGAGGGCAGATGCACCCACCTCCCGCGGAGGCCGAGTCGAACACGGTGCGGGGCCATGTTTCGGCGCGCGCTCTCCTGATCGAAGTTCCGCCGTCGTTTGTCTCTGGCGAAAAGGGTGTTTGCCAAATCTGGCTCGAGAACGTTGGGGAGGCGCCGTGGGTTCCGACATCGGGTCCACCTGACGGGCGGCGCCTGTATCTGCGAGCGGCGGCTGGCGCCTATCCCTTGGCGGAATGCAACTTGAGGCTACGCGTCGAACCTCGCGAGCGCGTGTTCTTTGCATTTCACCTGTATGCGCCGCGCCGCGCTGGGACCTACGCAGTCTCTTTCGAGCTGGTCACCCCCACTTCGGACAAACGGCCGGAGGAGAGCACGACCATATGCAAGCGGGATCTGAGGGTCGAAGCGTAAGCACGAACACCCTGAAGCGGCTTCGAGGGCTCCTCTCTCGCGCCCTCGGGAGAGGTAGAGAAGCGGCCTTGTGGCAGCAGATGCAAAAGCTGCATCCATGGAGCTACACGCCAACCCACGGCATTGCCTGGGGCCGCGATGGTACGTCCTTTCCCGTAGTGATTGACCGAGCGCGCGGTTGTCGGATCTGGGACTTGCGCGGAAAGGAGTACATCGACTACACGATGGGATGGGGAACGACGGTTCTCGGCTATTGCCATTCGGAGGTGCAGAAGGCGGTGCGATCGGCCATGGGGTCTGCTCCATTGCTCGCGTACCCAAGGCCGATTCAGGCGGAGGTTCAGAGTCTTCTGGAACGGGACTTCCCCGGTATTACGGGAGTGGCTTTCGGCAAGAATGGGTCGGACGTTTGCACCCTTGCCGCCCGTCTTTGCCGTGGTTACACCGGCCGCAAGACCATCTTGTACTGTGGCTATCACGGCTGGGGCGATTTCTGGGCGGAACAGCACGGTTTCTCCCGCAGCAGCATTCCAGAGCGGCATCCAGCTCTGATCCATCGTTTTCGATTTAACGATACCGGGGGCTTCATGGCCCTCTTTGAGCAGCACCGGAGCGATCTGGCGGGGGTCATGCTCGAGCCGTCCGGACCCTGGGGAGGCAACGACATCGGGTGCGAACCGGACGCGGACCAGGGGTTCCTGGAAACATTGCGGTTGGCCACGAGAAGTGTGGGCGCGCTGCTGGTATTCGACGAGATAATCACCGGCTACCGCTATCTGGAAGGCAGCGTGCAGCGCGCGCGCGGCGTCACACCCGATCTCACTTGCCTCGGCAAAGCGATCGCTTCGGGAATGCCTCTGTCCGCCTTGCTCGCTCGCGGCGACATCATGCAGGTTGCCTTCGGCAAGGCGCACTACGGCCCCACGTTCCAAGCAGAAGCCTGGTCCTTTGCTGCCGCCAAGGCAACCATCGAAGTGTTTCACAGGGAACCCGTCGCGCTGCACGTGTGGAAGCAGGGCGAAGCGCTGAGGCAGGGCATTGACGAGGCGCTGCGCGTCGCCGGTATTCCTGGTCACGTCAAGGGGCCGCCCTTTCGCATGTCGATCTGCTTCGGCGAAGAACAGGGGGAAATCCGCGAACTGCAGCGGACGCTCCTGCAGCAGGAGATCCTTCGACTGGGTGTCTCCATCTACAACAACGGCGTCATGTTGCCTTCCTACGCGCACGACGACACGACGCTCGAACGGACGTTGGAAGTGTTCCGAGCAGCGCTAATTATAGTGGGTCGAGCCACACGGGACGGCAGCCTGGCGGCGAAAATCTGTATTCCTCTGCTGCGAGAGATGTAGCCGCTATCAAGTCTGAACCTGCCGTTCGGAAGCGCCGTCTTGCACCACTATCAATGTCTGCACGTGGCCGTACAGCGAAGTCCGCGAACGTCTGCTTCTCAAGCGCGTGACGGGCTGCAACGGGTCGTTCTCGGTCATTTTGTGAGCAGTTCGAAGCCATCCAACACTGTCTGTAAGGTCGAATTGCGGTTAGGACAACTAATGAGTTGTGGCGAGCCCACCCGCTTTGCCGTCAAGGCCTAGGTCACGCTTTGCAGGCGCTCCAGTTCTCTTCACGCAGCTGCTCAACCTCCTCGTCAGGCAGGCCGTCTCGTTCGGCGATATCAATTTCCAGGTTTCGGATCAGAAATGGCTGCAGGCTTGCCTGGAAGTCGTCTCCCTCGCCGAAGCATCCCGGCTCGACCCGACGGTTGCGCCGGTTTTCCAGCTGCTCCTCAAGCGCTAACGACCACTCGGCTCGGAGCTTCGCCAAGATCGTCTCGACCACTTCTCCCGATAGCGACCGGCGTGCTGGCCAGGCCTTGCATTGGAGCACGCCTTCCAGCGCGCTGATGCGTTGTTCTAGTGTCTTCATTTCGACTTTCCTTCCAGCGCGGCAATGCGCTGCTCCAGTTCATCCACCTCGACAATCCTCGCCTGGGCGGAGATGGCCTGCATCACAGTCGCCGCCTGGTTCGGCGAGAGCTCGCCGCCGGATAGCGCCTCCAGTACTGTCCGCCCTTGGGCAGCGAGATCGCCCGTGAGCGATCCGATCGCGATCGCCGCATCGGTATTTGCCAGCCTCGGGTGCATGTACGGCGCTGCGGCCTTGGCCGGGTCGACCATCGGGCTCTTGAGGAGCGCAACGTACCCGGCTTGCGTCCGCGCCTTCATCAGCTCGCGGTCCTTGCTGTAGATCTCGGTCTGCGCCACCATTTCCTCAACGTTCTTCGGCAGCACGCCCTGACCGTAGCCGAAAATGTCGGCCGCGAACGACACGTAGCCGAGCTTGGCCCAGATCTCGGTGAGCTTGAGCGTTTGGGGAGACATGCCCGAGCGCGCATGGGCGACCAGCACGGCCGGGCGCCGGCCGGTGATCCTGTCGTCGTAGGCCATATAGGCTTTGAGCTTGGTGTCGCCGTGGCTGTACTCGACCCACTGACTCTTCATCTCGGCCTGCGCCGCCGGCACCGCGGACAGGGCGAAAATAGCGGCTAGAACGGCCGGAAGGGCGTCTTACTTGGCCCAGCTTTGCGCAGCCGGGAGCCGAAGTGACGAATAAGAAATTTG
>RPQK01000487.1 GCA_003819755.1 Acidobacteriota bacterium
ACGATCGAGTGGGAGTAGCGACGAAATGGGCTGCCGGAGCGCTGGGACACAAGGGACACAAGGGACACAAGGGACACAAGGGACCGAAGGGACGGAAGGGACGTTATTGCGCCTTCGTCCGTTCCTTGTGTCGCTTGTGTCGCCTGTGTCCCTTGTGTCCCTTCTGTCCCTTGTGTCCCTTGTGTCCCTGCGCTCCCGGCACTCAACCAGCGACCCGTCGGGTCCTTTGTTCCTGATCTCGTCAGGGTCATGAGATAGATTCGACCCTGAACCTATGAGTGATTTTGTTCACCTCCATCTTCACAGTCATTTCAGCTTACTCGACGGCGCCAACAAGATTGAGCCGGTCATAGAAAAGGCCGCCAAGTCAGGCATGAATGCCCTCGCCCTGACAGATCACGGCAACCTGTTCGGCGCTGTCCAGTTCCACGACACGGCCGTAAAGTACGGAATCAAGCCCATTATCGGATGCGAGGTCTACGTCGCCAGAGACGGGCGCAAATCGCGCAGCGGCCGGTCGGACCAAAGTAATCACCTGGTCCTGCTGGCTACCAACAATGAAGCCTACCGCAACCTGAGCAAACTCGTCTCGCTGGCCTACCTTGAAGGGTTCTATTACCGGCCGCGGGTCGACAAAGAACTGCTTCAGCAGTACTCGACTGGCCTCATCGCCCTCTCCGCCTGCCTCAAAGGGGTCGTCGCCCAGGGACTGAGCAACGAAAAGTACGATGAAGCCCGGACGGAGGCCGGGCAGCTGCAGGAGATTTTCGGCCCGGGGAATTTCTTCCTGGAGATCCAGGACCACGGCATCGTGGAGCAGAAGAAGGTTAACGAGGGATTGGTGAAGCTCTCTCGAGAACTGGGTATACCCCTCGTCGCCACCAACGACTGTCACTATCTTGACCAGGAGGATGCGAAGGCTCACGACGTTCTCCTTTGTATACAAACGGGGAAGACGGTCGAGGATACCAATCGGATGGCCTACAAGACCGATCAGTTCTTCTTCAAGACCGGCGCCGAGATGCTGCGGGTGTTTCCCGATTATCCGGACGCGCTCCGGCGGACTCAGGAAATTGCGGACCGTTGTGCGTTCAAGATCGAGACGGCCGGGAGCATCTTCCCCAACTTCGACGTGCCGACCGGCTTCACTCTCGACTCCTATTTCGAGCAAGTGGTTCGGGAAGGGTTCGAAAGCCGGCGCCGCCTCCTGGAGCAGCTGGAACACGAGGGCCGACTCCGCCATAGCCTCGCCGAATACACCCAGCGCCTGGACAGCGAAATCCAGATGATCAAAACCATGCAATTCCCTGGTTACTTCCTGATCGTCTGGGACTTCATCCGCTATGCCAAGGAAACGGGGATTCCGGTCGGCCCGGGGCGCGGTTCAGCGGCAGGGAGCCTGGTCTCGTACGCCATGCGGATCACGGATGTCGATCCGTTGCAGTACGACCTGCTCTTCGAGCGGTTCTTGAACCCGGAACGCGTGAACCCGCCCGACATCGATATCGACTTCTGCACCAACAGGCGCATTGAGGTCATCGACTATGTGACCAGGAAGTACGGCCGGGAGAACGTCAGCCAGATCATCACTTTTGGAACGATGCTGGCGAAGGGCGTTATCCGGGACGTGGGCCGGGGGCTAAACATCCCGTATGCCGAAGTCGACAAGATTGCCCGCCTGGTTCCCCAGGAGCTCGGGACCACTCTCGAAAAATCGCTGGAGACGGTCAAAGAGTTGCGGGAGCTGACCGAGAGCGATGAACGCTATACCAACCTGATGAACATCGCGAAGCGCCTGGAGGGTCTGGCCAGGCACGCTTCAACACACGCCGCCGGGGTCGTGATTGCCCCGAAACCGCTGATCGAGCTGATCCCCCTGTTCAAGACGAACAAGGATGAAATCACGACACAGTTCACCATGACAGACCTGGAGCGCCTGGGACTCCTGAAAATGGACTTCCTGGCGCTCACGACCCTGACCGTCATTCAGCAGACACTCGAGCAGATCAAGCGCCAGCATAGCATCGATCTCGACTTGACCCGCCTGGAGCTTGACGACAAGCTCACACTGCAGCTTTTCTGCGAAGGCCGCACGAGCGGTATATTCCAGTTTGAATCGTCCGGCATGAAAGACATCCTGCGACGTCTGCAGCCGACCCGTTTTGAAGACCTGATTGCCTTGAACGCTCTGTACCGGCCGGGGCCTATCAAGGGCGGAATGATCGACGATTACATCGGCCGCAGACACGGCAAGGTCAAGATCGAATACGAGGTCCCGGCGCTGGAAGAGGTTCTCAAAGAGACCTACGGGGTCATCGTGTACCAGGAACAGGTCATGCAGATCGCGAGCAAGCTCGCCGGCTTCAGCCTCGGCGAAGCCGACCTGCTCCGGCGCGCCATGGGCAAGAAGAAGGCGAGCGTGATGGTTGCCCAGCGCCACAAATTCCTGGAGGGCTCCGCCGCACGTGGATATACGGCGGCCAAGGCCAATCGAATCTTCGATTTAATGGAGCAGTTTGCGGGGTACGGGTTTAACAAGAGCCACTCGACGGCCTATGCCCTTCTGGCCTACCAGACCGGTTACCTCAAAGCCCACTTCCCTGTCGAATTCATGGCCGCGATGCTCACCAACGAAATGTCGAACACGGCCAAGATGGTCAAGTACCTCGGTGAATGCAAGGAAATGGAGATCAGGGTCCTCCCGCCCGACATCAACTCTTGCGACGTCTACTTTCAGGCTACTGGCAAAGAAATGCAGTTCGGCCTCGCCGCCATTCACAACGTTGGGGAAAACGCCATTCGGGCGATTCTGGCTGCCAGAGCGGAGGTCGGGCAATTTGACAGTTTTCACCAGTTCTGCGAGAAGGTGGATCCCAAAGCGATCAACAGGCGCGTCCTTGAGGCTCTTATCAAGGCCGGCGCCTTCGATACGCTTGGATATCACCGCAAGGCCTTGCTTGACTCCCTTGATAGGACCATCGACAGCGCCCAGAAGACCCATAAGGACCGGGCCAGCGGACAGAAAGGGCTTTTTTCTCAGATCGTACCTGATCAACCGGCCACCAAAGGATCGGACATCGTCGATACCGGGGAATGGCCCGAGCGGCAGAAGTGGGCGCACGAAAAGGAGGCAGTCGGTTACTACCTGAGTGGTCACCCGCTTCAGGACTATGAGGCCGAGCTCAAGCGCTTCACATCCCTGTCGATTTCGGACTTGAGCGAGGAATGTTCGGGCCAGGAAGTGAACCTGGCCGGGGTTATCACTGGGCTGCGTAAACTCCGGAACCGAAAAGGGGAGCCGATGGCAACCTTCGTCCTCGAAGATCTGGCGGGGACCGTTGAGGTGGTGGTTTTCCCGTCAACTTTTCAGAAGACAAAAGAACTTCTCGAGTCCGACAGCCCGCTCCTGGTGGCTGGTCGCTGTGACACCGACTCGAACGGAGAGTCGCGCATTCTGGCCTCCAGCATACGGAGTTTCGACTCAGTGTGGAACGAGCTGGTCCCTAAAGCGTGCCTGACGGTCGCGGCCGACAGCCTCAGTCCGGAGGCGATTTCAGCCCTCGACGAGCTTTTGAGAAGACACCCCGGCCAGTGCACCGTGGAATTTGAGCTCGAGCAGCCCGGATACTCGGTACGGCTTATCCCCAATCATGATATTCGTGTAAACCCCTGTCCCTCGTTTGTACGCTCAGTTGAAAACCTCTTTGGCGAAAAATCGGTAACTCTGTATACTTAGGGTTTAACGTTCACCGTTCACCCGTTCGCCGTTCACCGTTGGCCCTTCACGGTTTCTGAGTTGTGTCCCGACTACGGGCTCCAGACTCGAGAAGTTAAACGCTGGACGCTGAACGCTGAACTGGAACCGGGAACCCAGACATGCACGACCCGCGGCGAGACGATTACCGGATTGAAGACGAGGCCCCGTCTTATCAGGGGGCCTGGGCTCGGGTCCAGCTGTCGCGGCACGAAAAGCGCCCTTATACTCTTGACTACATCCAGCGCATTTTCTCGTCCTTTCATGAGCTCCACGGAGACCGGAAGTTTGCTGACGATCCGTCTGTCATAGGTGGGTTTGCGCTGCTCGACACCCGGCCCGTGATGGTGATCGGCCAGCAAAAGGGGCGCACGACACGCGAGCGCCTGTTCCGCAACTATGGAATGCCGAAACCGGAGGGCTATCGGAAGGCGCTGCGCCTGATGCAACTCGCGGAGAAGTTCGGTCGCCCCGTGATCACGTTGATCGACACGCCTGGCGCTTATCCGGGAATCGGGGCGGAAGAACGCGGGCAGGCCGAAGCTATTGCCACTAACCTGCGGACCATGGCCCGGCTGCGAGTTCCCATCATCACGAGCGTCCTTGGAGAGGGAGGAAGCGGAGGCGCTTTGGCGATCGGCATGGGCGACCGGGTCTTGATGCTCGAAAACGCGATCTACTCGGTGATTTCTCCCGAAAGCTGTTCCGCCATCCTGTGGAAGGACCAGGAACACGCCAGAGAGGCAGCCGAGATGCTGCACTTGACTGCGCCCGACTTGCTCCAGTTCCGGGTTATCGACGAGATTGTCCCGGAACCGCCCGGTGGCGCCCAGTTGGACTGGGACGTTGCGGCGGCGAACCTGAAGGTCGCGATTGTGTCCAACCTCAAGGCCGTCGAACACCTCGGCGAAGAAGAACGCTGCAATCTGCGTTTCGCCAAGTTCCGCAAGATGGGCGAGTTCATCGACGCCTGACCCGTGAGCGATCAGTCTCCCCCTTCAGAACCGCGCTTTCTGGCCGACGTTATGCTCGGCACACTCGCCAAATGGCTGCGGATCCTTGGCTACGATACTGCCTACGATAACCGTATCACCGACGATGAGATCGTCAAGCGCTGCCTTGCCGAGGCCCGGATAGCCCTCACCCGGGACGCCCGCCTGGCCCAGAGACGGGTGCTGCGCGGCTCCCTTCTCATTGAGAGCACCGAACTCGGAGCTCAACTGCGGCAGGTACTCGACTTCGTCGGATATCGGGTCGACCCCGGCCGTCTACTCAGCCGGTGCGTCGAGTGCAACAGCCCGCTCGTCTCCGTTTCCCCCGAATCCGTTAAAGCCCTCGTTCCCGAGTATGTTTTCAGAACGCAGCCAGATTTCAAGCAGTGTGCCACGTGTCGGCGGGTCTATTGGGGCGGCACTCACCGGGAACACATACAGCACAAGCTTCGCAAACTGCTCGACGGGAAGTGAGAAGTGGGGAGACGCCGACGTTCTGCAGTTGCCCACAATTCCGATTTTGCCTACTTCCGCATCAGTCCCTCTCTCTGAGTTCTCCTCTTCCGCGCGCTATAATCAAATCAGGCATCCCCTTCCTTTGGAGTAACCAATGAAATCAGTAAGTTTGAAAAGAGCGTCCTTGTGTGCATTATTGACGTGTCTGCTTCTGGCAAGTCCGCTGCTTGCCCAACAGACCAGCGTCACGGTGCAAGAAGCGAGGATGTCCATTCCTTTTGGAGAAGTCGATGGCGTTCTCGTCCAGGTGGGCGATTACCTCGTCTTCGTCGATGAACAGCAACCGCAGAATTCTTTTGCGATGCGCCGCAGCGATGTCCGAACTCTGAACGGCCAGGAAGACATGATCAACGTGGAGTTGAGCCAGCCTGTCCGTGGTCGGAGCGGCCAGATGGACCGGCTGACATTCCGCTTGCAGGAGAGGGCCGGCGTGGCCGGACTCACGGCGTGGGGCACCTCCGGCACTACCCAGCAGGCCGGCAACACCACAACGGCCGGGCGCACAAATAGTCCCAATGCTTCCAACGGGACCCTTGGTACCTATTCCGTCAAACACAATCACACGATGGGCGAGTGCCGGGGCAATTTGATCATCAAGCAGGATGGGGTGGCGTACGAATCGATCAACGAGATCAATCATTCACGCCAGTGGTCTTACCGCGATGTCCGCGAGATCGAACGCGACAATCCCTACGAGATGGTCGTAAAGCCGTTTGCGGGGGATGAGTACGAGTTTGACTTTATGGGCAAGGGCATGGACAACAACGTCTACCAGACCCTGACGGAGCGGGTCACCGCCGCCCGGGTGGCGGAGTAGGCTTGGACAGACTGACAAACTGACAAACTGACAGACTGACAAACTGACAGACTGTACTAGAACGGGGGGGACGATCACG
>RPQK01000488.1 GCA_003819755.1 Acidobacteriota bacterium
CTTTTCGCGTCCGACTTGCATGTGTTAGGCACGCCGCCAGCGTTGATTCTGAGCCAGGATCAAACTCTCATATTGAATCGATCCTTAGACCCGTTCTTCAAGCTGTCTGGTTGTCAAAGATCAGATACCGGTACCGCGTTTTACGTTTCCCGGTAAAAAATAAGGATACAGAAAAGATCGGCAGGTTTCAAGAAGCAACTGAAGAAAAATCTTGAAGCTAGCCCCCCGACTGCCCGATTCCTCGAATAGTCTGGATTCTCTAAATCCTAAGCGAGGCCCTGTTTCCAGGGCCTCTGACTAAGATGCATTTCCTGTCTTCGGGTTTCGAACTTTCTCGTAAAAAACTCCGAAAGTCCCGATACCGGCTGCACCGTCCGAGCCCCTGTCGCCAGGGCCTCTGACAATGATGAAGGTGGCTTGACCAGGTTTCGAAAAAATCCTAAGAAGTTCCGAAAGCCAGTCCCGGCACCCGTTTCCGGGGCCGTCACCGCATCAATAAGTAAGATATCCCTGCTTCTGCAAAGTTTCAGATGGCGAGTAAAGAGATCGGAAGGACACCAAGAACCTTGAAGGATTGCGGGATCGAACCGGTCTTTCAGGTCCTTGGTGTCCTTCCGGTCCTTTTAGTCGCGCCCTACGCCCAGGGCGTCCGCCACCCGGTTAATGTAATTGAACCAGGAGGCGATCAGAGTGATCTGCAGGATCCCTCGGTCATCAAAGCCTGCCGCCCGCAGCTTCTCGTGATCCTCGCGGCTTACCTCGGTGGCATCCCGTGTCAGTTTGACCACGTAATCGAGCATCACGCGCTCCTCCGCCGAGATCGGCGCATTCGGGTAATCCCGCTCGAGCGCCTCTACCAGTTCCCTGTCCAGAGTGACCCTACGCAGAAACTCTGCGTGCGACTCCAGTCAATAGACGCACCGGTTGTTCGCGGATACGACCGTGGCGATCATCTCGTGATGCCGGCGCCCGAGCGGCAGCTCCGGCGACATCAGGACGCCGAACGTCGCAAACGCGTGAAAAAGCGCATCGGGAATCAAGGTATGCGAAGCCACAATCCCCGAGGTTCCGTCCCCGGTATCATGAACCGGGACCGCGTACTCGCTTGGGTAAAACTCACGTTGAGCTTCAATCGCCTTTTTCAGGCGATCATCGGCATCCTTCAAAGCAATGGTCCGAATCCAAGTCATCTTGATATTCCTTGTAGATCAGCAGACAGCGTCCCCTCGGCCCGCCGTTCTCTCGGACGGACGACGCTCTCGCCCGGCCCTCTCCATAAGCCGGCGGGCCGGCCATCCGAGGGCCACGACAAAAAGCCCGACCAGAGACCGGATCGGATTGTCGATGAACAGGAGGCCGGCCAGGCCCACCACACACCCGAGGAAAACGACCGTGGTGAGCGGGTATCCCCAGGCTAAATAGGCGACCGGGCGACTCACCCGTTTCCGCAGAACAAAGACCGAAGCGGCGCCCAGCCCGATAAATATAACAGCGACGAAGACAAAATATCCGACCAGCTGCGCAAACGTCGACCATGCGACCATCACGCTCGCAAGTGCCGCCTGAATCCCAATCGCGGCGACCGGGGTTCCAAAACGCGAGTTCAGCCGGCCGATGGCGGGGAGGAAGAGCCGATCCCGGCCCATTGCAAAGTAGACCCGCGGCGCGGCGAACAACACTCCCGCCATGCTCCCGACGATCGAAACGACGACCATGCCGGCCACAATCCGGGCGCCCGAGGCTCCAAACAGCCGCCGGCCCACCTCGGCGCCAAAAGCCTCGCCCGATCCACCCTGTCCCGGAGGAACCGTGTAGAGAAAGGCCGCGGTGAGGAGCAGGTAAAACAGCGTGATCATTCCTATCCCCAGGACGAGAGCCCTCGGGATCGTTCGTGCGGGGTCGACGACTTCTCCGGCGAGTTTGCTCAGGTCCCACCATCCTCCATATGCGAAGAAAGCGAGCACGAAGGCCCCGCCCACCGAGGCCCAGAACGAATGCCCGGGAGGGCCGGCGGCGGCGCCTGCGAAGTGCGACCAATTGCCCGCGCCTGAGCCGAAAGACCAGGCGACGATGACGATAATCAGGAGCACCTTCAGCGCGGCCAGCGTCTTTACCGTCGAGGCGCCCATCCGAGCCCCGAAAATGTTCGCCCCGGCTAACAGCAGAATAGAGCCGACCGCGATTATCTTCGCCTGCAGAACCGAAAGCGAGAGGGCGTACGCTGCATATTCCGAAAGTCCCAGTGCCAGTGCGGCGGTGACGCCGGGGTCCATAACCATCAGGCTCATCCAACCATAGAGGAAGGCCGCGTCGCGGCCGAAGGCTTCGCGCAGGTAGACATAAGGCCCTCCGGCCCGTGGATAGCGGACGGCCAGTTCCGCGTAAGTCAAAGCCCCGGAGAGCGCCATTAGCCCCATGCCGAGCCAGACCCCAAAGACCGCCAGCGGTGAACCGAGCAGGCCTATCATCGCCGACGGAGCCAGGAAGATGCCCACCGCAATCACTTCAGCGACTACAACGGCCACCGCTGCTGAGAGGGTCAGATGCCGCTCGAGTTGTTCGTTTGTTGTCATGTTCTAATAGACGGACGGGACAGGCGCGCAGGCGTCTCGCGTACACTGTCGCCTGCACTGGGGTAAGGGGCGTTCCCGCCCCTCCCGGACGGCAAGCACGATCAACAGTGCCAATGGCCCGAACCGGCGGGACGCCCCTTGCCCCAGTGCAGGCGAGACGCCGGGCGAGACGCCTGCGCTCCGAGCGCCCCTGCCTAGAAGCTGACTTTCACTGCAAATTGGAAAGCCCGCGGGCCGCCCGAGCCGAAGACCCCGCCGGCCGTCGTTATCGGCCGCCCGAATGCGGACGAGACAAGGTAGCCCGGGTTGGTCGGGTCCTCGGAATCCCGCACGAGCACGTTCGAATACCCTGAGTAGTTGAGGTTCGAAACACCCAGAATATTCGTCCTGTTCAGCAGGTTAAAGACCTCGACCATCGGCTCCAGGCGCAGCCGGTCGCTCACGGCCCAGCGGCGCGAAAGGCGTAAGTCGAGCGAGTTGAAACTGTCGCTGAAACGCGCCGCCTCGGACACCAGGGGAAGCGGTTTACCCGCGAGCCCGCCAGCCTCATTCAAACCACGGATGAAGTTGTTCAGATCCGAGGGGGTGTGGAACTGGCGTCCGCCGGCGTTCCGCTGAATAACGGGGATGCGCGAGCGGCCATCGGGCAGCAAAATGTCCATGGGGACTCCGGAGGCCGCGCTCCAGATAAGGGAGAGTCCAGTTTCGCCGGGGAGGGCGAGCGCGCCAAGCACCGTCAGGCGATGTCGCTGATCGTTGGGCGTCGGCCCATACTCGCGGCGCAGGTTATCAGGATCGATCGGACCGTTCGAAAAGGGAATCTGGTCGTCGTTCGCGTAATTGAACGCTTTCGACAGCGTGTAGGCGGCTCGAATCTGGTGGCCTCGCGAGAACCGTTTCTCGAGAGTCATCAGGAGACCGTCGTAGCGGGTATTCACGCTCGATTCGAGATTGACAACGAAATCAGGCCCACCCACAACCGGGTTGAAGACCTCGGCGATGGTCCGGCCGATCAGAAAGTGCGTGCCCAGCGTGTGGAGAGCATCGGCGCGCAGAACCAACCCCTCGGCAATCTGGTGCTGAATCCCCAGGTTAAACTGCTGGATCATCGGGTTCTGCATGCTGTTGTCGATAATGTTGATGCCCGCCGCTCCGGCCCCGGGGAGGATGAATCCGGTGAACGGATTCGCGAATGTCGGCGCGCCCGGCGGGAACTGCCCCGTCTGAGGATCCATGAAGAAGACGTTGCCGGCGCGCACCACAACCGGCAAAGCCCGGCCGTCCAGCCCCCTTTCAAGGGACTGAATCTGCAGGACGATCCGATCGTAGTAGATGCCGTAGCCGCCCCGGATGACCGTCTTTTCTTCGCGCATGCCCCAGCTGAAACCGATCCGCGGTCCCCAGTTATTCAGGTCGCGAGTTCGCTCGTTTCCGACGAACGGCCGGACCAGCGGGTTGATCTCGTCAAATCGCCGGTTGTTCTTAACGTCAGTATCGACCTCGTATCGCAGTCCTGCGTTGACGGTGAAACGCGCGGCCAGGCGCCAGTCATCCTGGATGAAGAAAGCCAGGTGGGTACTGTCCGCGTCCGGAAGCGACAACGATCTGTCTGGAAACCCGCTCCTGAGTGTGACGGCGAACAACAGGTCATTGTCATTCACCTGTCCGTCCCCATTGTGGTCGAATGTCGGGAAATCCTCGACGAACTCGATCCGCCCTTCGCGGAAAACGTCCAGAAGGAAACCGGCGTCAATCCGTTGTACATCGCCTCCGAAACGAAGGTAGTGTTTCCCCACCATCCAGCTCAAATTGTCCGCCACCTGAAGACGGTTCTGACGCGTCTGTTGAGGCACGCGGAAGGAAGCCCCGTCCTGGAGACTCGGGAACGTCAACTGCGGTCCCGCTTGGAGAGGGCGAGTCCGGTTCAGAAAGTAGTTGCCTCCGAAGCTCAAGGTGTTCACCCGGGTGGGAGCCAGAACTCGGGTCCATCCGACCGTTGCGGAATGATAGGTATTGTCGCCAACCTGGCGCTGACTGGCCGAGCCGATGGAGCGGATGAGAGTGCTGGCGGAGACATCATCGGCGTCTTGAACCGAGTACCGGCCCGTCAGCTGGTTGTTCTCGTTCAGCTTTGCGTCGGCCCGCCAGGTTCCCATCAGGTCGTTCAGAGGCGCCGAAGCAAAAGTCCTGCGGATGGTCCGGCTGGAGGCGTCACGCTGGCCGACCAGCAAAGCTCCGTCCTGGTTCCGGTACTCGACTGACCCAAACCACCAGGCCCGGTCCTGTTTCAACGGACCACCACCCCACAAGGAGTACTGCTGGCGGTCAAACGGGAAATCCTGGCCGACCGTGCGGTCCAAAGTCGCGGGCAGTCCCTGCAGGCGTCGATCGCGCAGGTACAAAGAGGCGCCTCCGTGCAACTCGCTGGTTCCGGACTTGGTCACGATGTTGACGACCGAAGACCCGGATCGGCCGAGCTCAGCGGAAAAGCGGCTGGTCGCCATCTGAAACTCCTGGACGGCGTCTTCGGAGATATTCTGGAGCGCGCCGCCGACCACGTCGTCGTTGTTGTCCAGCCCGTCCACCATGATATTTCCGCCTCGACCCAGTTGCCCGGCCGAGGAAATGAGCACGGTGTTCGTTTTGGTCGGGTCGAAGTTCGGCGCCGGACTGTTACCCGGCAGGAGGAGGGCCAGTTCCAGGAAGTTGCGGCCGTTGAGCGGCAGCGTCTCGATCTCGCGGGTGCGCATCAACTCGTCTACGGCTGAACCGGCCTCGACGGCGTCTCCAGATGATTCACTGCGAACGGTAATCGTCTCCTGGGGATCGGCCACGGTCAAGCGGAGGTCGACAATGCGGGCTTGTCCCACGTGGAGGACGAGATCAGTAAGTGATTTATCGGTAAAGCCCTCGTTTGAGACCCTGAGTGCGTAAGTGCCGGCCGGTAGACTGGCCAGCAGATAAAGACCCTCGTCGTTGGTCGATGTTTCCCGCGCGAGCCCCGTGGCCTGGCTGGTCACGATAACCCGGGCTCCGGTTATGGCCCGCTGCTGCGGGTCGACCACCCGCCCGGTCAATGAAGCGGTGCCCGGCGCCTGGGCCAGAAGCGGAAGGCAGAGCACCGCGGACAGAAACAGACTTACAACTCGCGCCATTTTCTATTCTCCTCAAGTTCGAGCCTGGGATGCCGAACACTGGTGCCGGGAACAGATGAGAACGGAGAAAGACCGGTTTTGGCGCAAACCGACCCCCCGAATATGGGAAAGGAACCAGCATGTTCGATGCCAGCTGCAGGGAACGGCGGGAAGGCCGTGGGCAGCGGGCCGGCGCGGGGCGGGCGGGAGTACAGTCATAGTGTCTATGAACGAGTCTTCTTAAACACTATGAACCAGGACAAGCACGGACGGACACGGACGAGCGTTTCCTTAACTCCTTAACGCCCGGAAAGACCGGAAAGAAGGGGGCGCGGATTGGCGTTCCGGTCCTTCCGGTCCTTTCCGGGCAAAAAAAAAGCCCTCGAGTAACCTCGAGGGCTTGCTTTTAATCCCGGCGGTGACCTACGTTCCCACACAGTTTC
>RPQK01000489.1 GCA_003819755.1 Acidobacteriota bacterium
GGACAACGAATGGACCCGGGCGCGAGATGGTTCGCCGATTCGGCCGTACGACATGGCGACCGACACGATGTCGGAATTCATGGGAGTGCGAGCTGACCCGCTCGACGAGGCTGTCAGCGGCGAGTTGCGAAAACTGACCGGCCCGGTCTCGGTGGACGGCAAGGCCGCAAAGAGACAGTACGGGTACGGGCTGGATGCCCGACTCAATGACAGTTTCAAGGCGGTGAATCTTCTGATCGATCAGGGAAT
The DNA here is from genome assembly GCA_003819755.1 of Acidobacteriota bacterium. GTDB lineage: Bacteria > Acidobacteriota > UBA6911 > RPQK01 > RPQK01 > RPQK01. Next base: position 250 of record RPQK01000489.1, read on the forward strand.
CACGGTTCGCCGGGTTCGTAAGCCGACTGAAGGCCTCCAGCTGGGAGACTTCATTGTGCCGCCAGGAAAGGAGCCGATCATCGCTGACGTCGCCAAGAAGACCGGAGTTGATTTTCGGGAATTGAAGACCGGAGGGAGTGACGGGACGCAGGAAGCCAAGAGGCTCCGGGTGGGCATGTATCAGCGCTATCGCGGAGGCAATATGGACGAGGGATGGACCCGCCTCCTTCTCGAGCAATTCGCCTTCCCGTACACGACGCTCCTTGATGCGGAGATCAAGAAGGGCGGTCTCAACGACAAATACGATCTCGTCATTCTCCCGGATGACTCCACCTTCGCGATGACTGGCGACAGGGCCGATGAAAGGCGGGATGAAAGGGGCGGAGGTGCGCGCTTCCGGGAGGAACTCTATCCCCCGGAATACCGGAGTGGGTTTGGGAAAGAGGGCGTTGATGCCCTCAAGGCCTTTGTTCAGAAAGGCGGGAAGCTGGTTACTTTCGGCCGCTCGACCGACTTCGCGATCGAGAAGCTCGAGTTGCCGATACGCAACGTCCTGGCCAACCGCCCGGCCAAGGAGTTCTTCTGTCCGGGATCTACGTTGAGGGCGAAATTCGACCGAAGCAACCCCTTGGCTTATGGGATGCCGGCCGAAGGGCTGGTGCTGTTCTTCAACAGCCCTGTCTTTGAGATTATTCCTAATGAGTTCAACGAGCGATACCAGACTGTCGTAACGTACGCGGACACCGACATCCTTCAAAGCGGCTGGCTGATAGGCCCGGAAGCTTTGGCGAAAAAACCCGCGATGGTGTCGGCGAAGTACGGGGATGGGGAGGTCATTCTCATCGGATTTCGAGCTCAGCACCGGGCGCAGACCCACGGGACGTTCAAGCTGCTGTTCAATTGCCTGATACGGTGAGCACCGTTCACCGTTCAACGTTCACCGTTTTAAAGGCTTTTTAACGGTGAACGGTGAACGGTGAACGGTGAACGGTGGTGGATAACGGTTCCTTCACCTCAGAAGAACGGAAAATACTTCTTCACAGCTTCCTTGCGGAGCGGCGAGCCGTATTCGGATACCTCGAACGCTTCGGCGTAGACGATCTTCGACCCCTTTTCCTGGCCATAGAGCTCGATCAGTTTCGCCCGGTACTGGTCGGCCTCTCGCTTATTCTGCGGCTTGAGTTGCTGGCCGAGCCATTCGCGCCGACCCGTCTTCGGAACCAAGTCCAACTGATTGCGGTTGTATGGCAGCCATTCGTACATCTGTGACTCGTGGCAATGGTACATGTCGATCTTCTTCTCGATCACCTCATCGATTCCCACCACGACATCGGGGCGAAATGGAGTCGGCTTGGTGAAGCGGTCGGAGACATAAATGAAGATTGGGTTCTTGCGCAGATGGGGTGTGTGAGCCACGACGTTGGGGACGGTAACCATATAAGCGGCATCGCGCACGAGCAGTCCGGTGTTCCGGTGATCCGGATGATAATCGTCGGGCCGCGGAGTGAAAACGAGATCCGGCTGGAATTCCCGGATGAGGCGGATCACTTCCTGGCGGTTCTCCAACGTGGGCATCAGCTCGCCGTCGTGATTATCCATGACAAGGTACTCGGCGCCTATCGCCGCACCCGCACACTGCGTCTCTTTGTACCGCCGCTGGGCGAGCACTCCTCCCCCCATCTCCTGATGGCCCGCGTCACCATTGGTCAAAGAAACTAACCTCACTTTGTGACCCAGCTGAACGTACTTGGCCATCGTCCCGCCGGTCTTTTCCGGGTCATCAGGGTGCGCTCCGAACACGAGGATCTTCAGCTGATTCGCCGGTTGCTGCTGCGACAGGACGAATCCTGTGACCAATACGGAAAGCAAGATCAGAATAGAGGCGAGCTTCATAGTTTTCTCCTTGCAGCTATTGTACTTGAAGAGAAGGATGAAGGATGAAGAGAAGGATGAAGGATGAAGGAAGAAGGAAGAAGGAAAGCAGCCTTGTTCTTGGGGTCCTTTTCTTCATCCTTCATCCTTCATCCTTCATCCTTCTCTTCTCAGCTGTCCGTCGATTTGTCGCCAGATCCGGCGCGGGTTGTGGTCCTGGAGTTCCTCCGGGAGGGCCGATTGGGGGAAGTTTTGATAGCAGACGGGTCGGGCAAAGCGATAAATCGCGGCCGTCCCGACCGAAGTGAATTTCGGGTCGGTCGTTGCCGGGAAAGGACCCCCGTGGTGCATGGCCGGGCAAACCTCGACTCCAGTCGGGAACCCATTGAAAATCAGCCGGCCCACTTTTTCTTCCAGAACGTGGATCAAGTCTCGATGGTTGGACAGGTCCTGCTCCGTGCCATGAATCGTGGCCGTCAGATTTCCTTCAAGAGACGATGCGATCTCCTCCATTCTTTTGTCCGAAGCACACGCGACCAGCAGGCTGCAGGGTCCGAATACCTCCTCGGCCAACCAGGGGTTTGCGAGGAAACCGTTGTCGTCGGTCAGCAGAAAAGCGGAACCAGCCTGATTCACGCCACCCGGGCGATCAAGTGGAGAGCTGGCAGTCAGTTTCACTCGCTCGGCGGCCTGTAGTCTCGCCAGCCCTTTCTGGTAGGCGGCTTTAATCCCCGGGGTGAGCATCGTCCCGCAGGGCACTTGCTCGACCCGGTGTTTGGTTTCGTCGATGAACCGGTCGAGCAGGCTGGATCGAACGCCGAAGACGAGGCCCGGATTCGTGCAGAATTGCCCCACTCCGAGGCTGACTGACTGGACCAGCCCTTCGGAGATTTGAACCAGCCGCTCCGACAGGGCGCCGGGCAGCAGAAAAACTGGATTTACGCTTCCCATTTCCGCGTAGACCGGAATTGGCTTCGAGCGGGATGAGGCGGCATCAAAGATGGCTCGCCCCGCCCGGTAGGATCCGGTGAACCCGACGGCGCAAGTCGCGGGATGTGTGACCAGCGCGATGCTGATTTCCGGGTCCTGGGAGTGGAGCAGAGAAAAAGTCCCGGGGTGGAACGCACACTGAGCAACGGCTTGCTGGATGGCCATCCCCACCAATTCCGAGGTTCCCGGGTGTGCGGGGTGAGCCTTTACCACAACCGGGCATCCGGCCGCCAGGGCCGAAGCGGTGTCTCCGCCGGCGACCGAAAAGGCGAGCGGAAAATTACTGGCCCCGAAGACCGCCACGGGACCGAGTCCGGTCAGCATTCGCCGAAGATCAGGTTTGGCGACTGGCTGCCGACCGGGAAGGGCGCGGTCGATCCTGGCGTCAACCCATGAACCTTCTCTCACCAGCTCGGCAAACATACGAAGCTGGCTGATCGTTCTCTGGCGTTCGCCTTTGACGCGGCCTTCGGGTAAGGCGGTCTCCGCACAGACCCGTCCCACGAGCTGGTCTCCGATGGCCTCGATATGCCCGGCGATCACGTCGAGCAGCTGGGCGCGCTTTTCGGCAGAAAGCCGGCGATTTGACCGGAAAGCCTCGGCCGCAAGCGTCAAAGCCTCGTCGATCTCATCAGGAGTCGCTTCGTGAAAGCGCGGCTCGAGTTTCTCCCCTGTGGCCGGATTCACGGCACGGAGGACGGTTTTCCCCAAACCGGACCGAGATGCACCCAGGATGTTCTGGCCGTGCAGTTCCATATTCATTCTCCGCGTTCACTCTACTTGGTTAATGAGCGTGCCAATCGGCTCAATGGAGATGCGAATCGTATCGCCGGGCCGAATAGACAGGTTATTGGGCGGCACGATCCCGGTGCCTGTCAGCAGGAAACACCCGCGGGGGAAACTGTTCTGCCGGAAGAGGTATTCAATCAGCTCTTCGGGACTCCGTTTCATTTCGCTGATGCGCGTCGCGCCTGTGAAAATGTCCTCTTCTTGTCTGCGGATGGTCAATTGAATGTCAGTAGAGCCCGGCAGCGGCTCGCTCGTGATCAGCAACCCGGGACCGAGGCTGCAGGAGCGATCATAGACCTTTGCCTGAGGCAGATACAGCGGGTTGGCGCCCTCGATATCCCTGGCGCTCATGTCATTGCCGACGGTGTAGCCGATAAGCCGCGCGCGGGAATCAACTACCAGGGCCAGTTCCGGCTCGGGCACCGACCAGCTGGAATCGCGGCGGATTGCCACAGTCTGGTTGTGCGTGACGGTCCGATGTGCGGTTGATTTAAAGAACAGCTCGGGCCGATCCGCCTCGTAGACCCGATCATAGAAACTCTGCCCGCCGGCTTGGCTCGACTCTTCCATCCGGGCGGTGCGGCTGCGAAAGTAAGTGACGCCGGCGGCCCACACTTCTTGTCCATCGATGGGCGGGAGGAGTTTGTCCAGGTTGAATGCATCCAGGGGCAAGGCGCGTTCCAGAAGCCCGGCCAGGTAGGCCGGCAGGTCGTCCTGCTGGAAAAGGCTGTCCCACTGCCCGCCGGGCGCAAGCTTATACGTGTTGCCCTCCTCAACGACAATCCCTTTCGCCGTTCGGTAGATTCGCATCGTGATGACCTTTCTAGTCCAGCGGCGAGTCACTCAACCGCCGCAAATTCCCCTCCCCCTACTGCCCCGTTTTCCCCTTTTCCAGCATCTCAATAATCCGATTGACGTCGTAAACGCAGCCGCCCCAGGTACCGCCGCCGACGGCCTGTAGGGCGGCCCAGAGGCGCGTGTCATCGGGCAGATCCGGCCGGGCTGCGAGATCAGGCCGGGGCCGCCGGGAAGCGAGGATCTGACAACCCCGATCCGTACTCAGTTCGGCCAAAAGCGTCCCTGCCTCCCCCACCAAATCCAACCGGCCTTCCAGGCGCACGGTATCAATTTCAATTCGAATAACATCACCGGTTCGCACTTTCCCGATAGGGCCTCCGGCGAGTGCCTCCGGGCCGACGTGGCCTATACAGGCCCCCGTGCTGACGCCGCTGAACCGGGCATCCGTGATGACCGAGACATGCTTTCCGAAGGACAAATGCTTGAGTGCTCCCGTGACCTGCAGGATCTCCTCCATGCCGCTGCCGTGGGGGCCGGCACAGATAAGCATGAGGACGTCGCCCGCCTGAATGGTTCCGTCCTTGATCGCTTTTACGGCGTCCCGCTCCGTAAGAAACACGCGCGCGGGCCCAGTCTTGCGGTAAACGCCGTCGGAGTCGATAGTGGAACGGTCGATTGCGGTGCTTTTCACGACCGAACCTTCGGGCGCAAGATTGCCGCGCGGAAAAGTCACGGTGCTTGTCAGGCCCCGTTCCCGGGCCCTCCCGGGGGACATGATCACGTCGTCCGGTTCGACTCCCTCCAGCCGGCGCAGAATTGCCTGCAGGCGGGTACGGCGCTCAGAGGACTCCCACCACTCCAGGACCTCTCCCAACGGCTCCCCGGTTGCGGTTATGGCGTCCAGCTGCAAGAGCCCCAGCTCGCGCAGGTGGAGCATGACCTCCGGCACGCCGCCGGCCATGAAGGCCCGAACCGTTGGGTGCCCGACGGGGCCGTTAGGCAGCACATCGACCAGCCGGGGAACCGCGCGGTTAACCTGGATCCAATCCTCGACGGTCGGCCGCCGAAGGCCGGCCGCGTAAGCGATGGCCGGAATGTGCAGGAGAAGGTTGGTTGAGCCCCCGAAAGCTGCGTGCGTAATCATCGCATTTCGGATAGCCGCTTCCGTGAGAATCTTCTTCGTTGTGATCCCCTTGTTGTGAAGATGAACGAGCGCCCGGGCGGATCGTCGGGCCATATCCCGCCAGATCGGTTGACCGGAAGGCGCGAGGGCTGAATGCGGGAGGGCTAGTCCAAGGGCTTCGGCGACTACCTGGCTCGTCGCCGCGGTGCCGAGAAACTGGCAGCCGCCACCAGGCGAAGCACAGGTGAGGCACCCCATTTCCTGAGCGTAGTCGAGCGTCGCCTCCCC
>RPQK01000490.1 GCA_003819755.1 Acidobacteriota bacterium
AAGTTGGTGCAGCGCCAGGCTCGATAGTCGCACGGCCGACGGAGTAAGGCCGAGTTCCTTGAGTAGCATCACATAGTCATTGAGGAGGCTCTGACGGACCATCGCAATCTGCAGCAGAATCTTCTTCTGGGCCTCGTCGCGCGACAGCACCACATAGTCGTAGTAGGAGCGTTCCTCTTCCGATGGTTCGAACTTCTCAACCTGAAAACGGACCACCTGATCCAGGTTTTCCTCGACCTCGATCGGCAGCTCGATGAGGCGCAGCATGACCTCCTCAGCCGGCAAGCCGAGCACCAGGTTCTCGGATTTGACCGCCCCATTCTGGATCTGCTGCCGCAGTTTGTTCCGCATTTCGGCAACCGGCGCCTCTTTGAAGTCTTCCAGAACCGCCGATTGCTTGATCGAGAAGTCTCGAAAGCCCCGGCGGACATTCACCAGGACTAATTTGTCGGGCAGGATCTGGATTCCTGCCGCTGTACCTGTGTTCAGCATAAAAAGATCACATCTCCATGTTGGACTCGTTCCAATACAGGACCGTGTAGGGCTTCGGCCCGTTTCCCCCCATCCGAATCACCGCCCTGATCCGGCAGACCACTTCCGAACGGGTGAGGGCGCCCGAGCTCACAATCGTATAGAACTGAGACCGCATCATTGAAAGATAGTTGCCCGCTTCCGTGGGAATACCAGGGACCCGCTCCATCACCTCGTTTATCCCCGTCAACGGCCCTTGCTGGCGCATTTCGACGATTTGCTGGGCCACGCCGTAATCAAGGCCGGGTATCGAAGCCAGAACCGGGAGGGGGGCCGAGTTGATGTTGATCCGATTGAAAGTGCTGAAGGTCGTGAAATACTTCTGCAAGCCGTAGTACTCGATCCTCTCGCCGGTCTGGCTCAGGCCTTTCTTGCCGTAGTAGATTTCTGGAGTCACGCCTCTCACCAGAAGCAGTTCTTCCGGGACGTCGAACAGGCCGTTCTTGGCAAAGTACGGTTGTTGGAGTCTCTGATAGTAATCCGACTCAGCTCCGTTCGGTCTGTAGAGGTCGTCCTGGTCTCGCCAGTCCTCGATCGAATCCGTGATCACGTCCGCATCTGCCGGGCTAACACCAACCATGATCAGCAGGTTGTAGATCAGGTGCGGCTGAGCCAGATTCAAATTCAGTTTTCCCGACTCGTCAATGACCTCCACATCGGCTCCGCCGTCAGCCAAATCCAACCTGACCATGCCGGTAAGAACTTCCGGAACCTGCTGCCCCACCTGACCCTGCAAGGCCGGTTTCGCCTTGTTAAAAGCGTTCTGCGTCTCCAGAATCCGGTACACCGCGTATTCGATTCCGGCCCTTGCCATGTAGTAGGACTGTTTCTGATCCACGGTATTTCGCGCGGCGTTCACTTCCGTTCGAACCGAAGCGGAGAACGAGAGGGCGAGCAAGCTGAGCGCAATCAGAACCCAGAGGACAACAATCAGAATCGCGCCCTTCTGGCTCTCCGCAGAAGCGCGCCTATTGCATCGCGGTTCCCTCATGGGATCAATCCTCCACCGCCCATCGGTGTCCCCGGCCCTGTGTAGGTGGCGTTGATCGCCACGATGATCGTTTTCTGGTCGGCGTGAATTCTCACGGCGGAGGGGGTCGCCCTCAGCTCGTTGGTGTCCCACTCGGGATACCAGTCGTAAGTTTGAGATCGCGAATCGTAGCCGTAGTACTCAAAGCTCAAGTCCCGCACGGGTTCAATTAACGGAAGCGGTTTCCCCTCCGGCCTGTTGACCATGAAGGTGAAACTGTCCGGCCCGAGATAGCGCGCTTCCATGGCGCCCAGGTAGTGAGTGCCCCATTCGTCTTGCGCGAGCCCGTACCGGACGACCGTGAGCCCGGGATTCTCATGGAGCATCAGCGGCGCTACCGTTATGAAAGTCATCGTTTCCGCGCTTCCATGGAAAAGAGGAATCTGGGCAAAAGCCATGGCCTCGGCCGGGTCCATCCCTGTTTGCTGCAGATTGGCGATCGAGATCGCGGGGCGCAGCGGGTAGAGAGACCCGAGCTGCCTCTTTATCTGATCTTCAAGGACCCTCTTCTGGGCCTCCTTCTCCATCCGCTCCTGCCCCTTCTGGTAACTGTTCACTGACAAGCGAAACGCCATGAACAGCGTCAGGGCCAGCAACCCGAGAATCGTGAAGGCGACGATCACTTCTATGAGCGTGAAGCCGACGGAGGCTGCCAACTGGCCAGCCTTTTCTGAATTGTGGTGGCAATGGCCGCCTTGATCCTTACACGGATTTCCTACCCCGAAGGGGTTACGTAGCAAAGCCCAGGGTTGGCCGCGTTTTTCGCGGCCTACCCTGGGTAGCGGTTGGGCAGCATCGCAACCCTGAAAGGGTTGCGTACCGAGCACAATACGCAACCCCTTCAGGGTTGCGACCTCGCCATACCCCGCACCCAGGGTAGGCCGCAAAAAAAAGCGGCCAAGCCTGGGCTTTGTTACGTAACCCCTTCGGGGTAGGAAATGAACTTCCCTCACGGGTTGCTCCCTCCAAACAGGCGGCGGATCGCCTCGTTGGGCGCCATCTGCTGATTCTGTTGCAACGGTTCTTTTGAAATGGTCTTGAGGCAGACACTCCTATAGAACTTGCCGTTCGGGTCGTTCTTGAAATGGATGTCGACCCTGACGCTGAGCATGTATGCGGGCGGCTCGACAATATTCAGAGATACTCTTTCCTGCGGCTCTTCCCACATGTCCACGGATGCGGTGTAGCTGAACTCGTCGTCGAGGTTTCCCGAGAAGTCTCGAGGTTCCCTGATACTCTCGTCGGTCAGGATCTCATTCATGACATTCTCGGCATGACTCATCGCCTGGTGAGCCATGTCGATTCGCCTCAGGTTCTTCAGGCTGCCGGAAAAAATGGACAAGGCGGTAGCGACACCGATCCCCATGATCGCCAAAGCGACAACGACTTCCAGGAGGGTAAAACCGCGATGTCGGCCCATATCTTCTACCTTTCCGTCTTTGCTTCTTTCTGAAGTTTCGCAAAGCCGGTAACGACGTCAACCGCAATCGAATTTGTCTTTCCCTGCTTGTTCTTGATTCCTAAGACCGCCCCGGAGCTCCTGCCGTTGGGGTAGAAACTCACCGTCAGGGGCAGCTGGCGGTCCTCCGGAACCTGGAACCGGAAGCCCTTTGGCAAGGTTCGTTCCTTCAGGGTCTCCCCAAAATCGTTGGTCAGGAAATACTTGAGCGAAAGCGGGTCATCCTCGCCGACGACCACCCGAAACACGTGCTGCTTGGCAATGGCTTGGGAGCGAGCATGCCGCATCAGGGTGATCACGTCCCGCGTAGAGGTTTCCAGCTGAAGACCGCTGAAACCACCTGTAAAGGACGGGGCGACGAGGGCTGAGGCCAGGCCAAGCAGGATCAGGACGATTATGAGCTCCAAGAGGCTGAAGCCGGCCGCCGCAGTGTGAACCAGGTCACCACGACGAGACATCAAGGTTCTCGCCATCGCCGCCCTCAGTTCCATCGGCCCCAAAGCTGAACAAATCGAATTCGCCATGCTCGCCGGGACTCCGATATTGGTATTCCCGATTCCACGGGTCCTTGGGAACTACCTTTTTCAGGTAAGGCCCACCCCAGTTCTCTATGCCCGGGTTGGTCGCCAGGGCACCCAAGCCTTCCGAGCTGGTCGGATAGCGGCCCACGTCGAACCGAAACAGGTCCAAGGCGTTCCCCAGTTCCGCCACTTGCATCCTGGCTATATCGACTTTGCCTTTGCCGAGGCGGTCCATGACCCTTGGTCCAACGACGGTGGCCAACAGCCCGAGGATGACCAGTACGACAATCAATTCGATAAGGGAGAATCCCCGGTCATGTCCGGCATCTAATCTGTGTTTGACCACGGCGCCCCCGATCTTACCGCTCGTGTGACCCGTCCTCGCGCTCTTCGTTCCGCTCATACCCTTCCTCCATCCCCCTTTTGCAGCCGGCTGGACTCCCTTTCCATCGATCTCACAGAGACCCCAATTCGATTAAAGAGGAACATCATTAATACTGAAAATCGAGTAAAGCATCGAGACGACCATCGTACCGATGACGAGCCCCATGACCAGAATGATGGCAGGCTCAAAGAAAGCGATCAATCGCTTCAAGGCCGTCCGTAGCTCACGATCGTAAGTTTCCGCTATCTGCAGCAGCATCGCATCGAGTCGGCCAGTTTCCTCACCGACCTGCAGCAGATGCAAGGCAAACGGCGGGAAGATTCCGGCATCGCGCACCGGTCCCGCCAAACCTTCTCCCTTTTTCACGCCCGACTTGATCGGCTCCATCGCCGAGGCCATCACCTGATTGCCAATGACATCCTTCACGATGTTTAGAGACTGAATCAACGGAACGGTGCTGGACAGGAGCGTGCCCAGAGTTCGGCCAATCCGGCTGACCTCCAGCTTCCGATAAACCCCGCCAAGAAGCGGCAGACTAAGCACTCGCCGATCCCAGGCCATGCGCCCTTCAGGAGTTCGCAGACGGCGACGGATCATGTACCAGCTGCCGAAAATCACGGCGAGCAGCGCCCACCAGTAACTGACGAAGAAACCGCTCACCCCCAGCATGATCCGCATGGGCAAAGGAATCGGAGCGCCGGCATTCTCGAAGATCTCAGCGAACTTCGGGATGACGAAGGTGATCATGATGATGATCGAGGAGGCGCCGACAGCTGCCAGGATGGCCGGATAAATCAATGCCGAAACAAAGTAGTTTCGAAGCTCTTCGCCCCTCTCAAGGTACTCGGTCAGGCGCAGGAGGATCTCGTCCAGAGCCCCTCCAACCTCGCCGGCCTTGATCATGTTTACGTAAATCTTCGGGAAAACGTGCGGGTAAGCGGCGAAGGCCTCGGAGAGTGATCTCCCCCCCTTTACCTCCCTCAGAACGTCCTTGACAATTTCACGCAGATATTCGCTCTCTGTCAGCTCCGAAAGGATCGAGAGACTTCGGTCCAGGGGAAGTCCCGCCTTGAGGAGAGTCGACAACTCCTGCGTAAAGACCAGAAGATCGGCGCGCGCAACCCGTTTACGCCTTGAGAAGAAGGGGAGGCTGGCGGCAAAGCCACTCGCACTATTCGACGAAGCAACTTTGATCGGAAGCTGCCCCTGCTCGCGCAGACGGGTCATGACCGTCTGTTCATCGGCCGCCTCGAGAGTCCCCTCGACAACCTTGCCTTCCGGTGTTACCGCTTTGTATTCGAAGAAGCCCATATTACCCGTTCACCGTTACCCCGTTCACCGTTATTCCGTTCACCGCTATTCCGTTCAGCGTCCACCGTTCTGGGCTATTCGGTTTATCGGTCCACGGTTGGCGGTTCAACAAACCCAACCACCGGGCGCCGCCTTGGGACCCTGACCGTCTAACCGTGAACGGTGAACGGGATAACGGTGAACGGTGAACCGTTTCCTACATATCCTGGGTCACGCGCAGAACTTCTGCCAGTGTCGTAATCCCTTCGCGCACTTTATGGAAACCATCCTGGCGAAGCGTGATCATCCCGCCGTTAATGGCCGCTTTTCGGAGTTGAGTCGAGTCGGAGTTGGAGATCGTCAGTCGCCTGATCTCCTCGTTCATGATCATGGTCTCAAAAATGCCGAGCCGTCCGAGGAAGCCGGTCATCGCACAGTCCTTACATCCGACTCCGTGGTAGATCGGATGGTCGAGCCCGTTAGTAAACCCCGCGCCTCGGAGGATCTCCTTGTCGACCTCTTCCTCCTCGCGGCAATTCGGACAAATGACTCGAACCAAACGCTGAGCCATGATGCCGAGGATCGAGGAGGCCAAAAGATAATCCTCGGCGCCCATGTCGACAAGGCGGGCGATCGCACTGGGCGCGTCGTTGGTGTGCAAGGTGCTGAAAACCAAATGGCCGGTCAAGGCGGCGCGGATACCGATTTCAGCAGTCTCCAGGTCACGCATCTCACCGACCATGATCACGTCCGGGTCCTGGCGCACGATCGAGCGCAACCCCGCCGCAAACGTAAGACCGATTTGGGGATTAACGTGGATCTGGTTGACGCCGTTAATCTGGTACTCGACCGGGTCCTCAATCGTGATGATCTTTTTGTCAGGCAGATTAA
>RPQK01000491.1 GCA_003819755.1 Acidobacteriota bacterium
AACTGACAAACTGACAAACTGACAAACTGACAAACTGACAGACTGACAGACTGACAGACTGACAAACTGACAAACTGACAAACTGACAGACTGACAAACGCTTTCGGAGGGGTTATCGTCCATTCGTCAGCCTTGGGCAGTTTGTCAGTCTGTCAGTCTGTCAGTCTGTCAGTTTGTCAGTTTGTCAGTCTGTCAGTTTGTCAGTTTGTCAGCGTGTCAGTTTGTCAGTTTGTCTTACTGCAGCCGGCGGTGCGTTACGCCGTTCGCCGGCCGGCTGACATAGACGAGCGGTCGAAGGTCGGTTTTGGCCTGGTACTTCTCAATAACACCGGCCTGGAAATCCTCAACGGCATCGCAGGCGACCAGGTTGACGGTGCAGCCGCCGAAGCCGGCGCCGGTCATTCGGGCGCCGAGCGTTCCCGGCAGCGGCGCGGCCACCTCGACGAGGATATCCAGTTCCCGGCAGCTGACCTCGTAGTCATCCCGGAGGCTCGCGTGAGAGTCGTACATGAGGCGGCCGAACTGGGGCAGATCTCCGTCCTGGAGCGCCTGAACGGCGGAGAGGACGCGCTGATTCTCGGTGACCACGTGGCGAGCCCGCCGGTAGCGCATTTCCGGCATCAAATGCTTGTTGTCCTCGAGTTGCTCCAGGGTAACATCGCGCAGCGCCCTGATGTTTCCCAGGGCCTGGTTCAGGACCGCCACCGCTCCCTCGCATTCCGCCCGCCTCTCGTTGTACTCGGAGGTCTGGAGGCTTCGCTGCTTCCGGCTGTCACAGATGACGATGCATGCTTCCGTCGGCAGAGGGACCCATTGGTAGGAAAGATCACGGCAGTCCAGGAACAGGGCGGCGCTCTCCCTTCCGAGGGTCGAGACGAACTGATCCATAATCCCGCATTGCACGCCGACGAACTGGCGCTCCGCCGATTGGCTCAGGAGGGCTAAGGCGACGGGGTCGATGGTCAGTCCCGAAAGGACCCGGCAGGTCTCGGCCGTCGCGACCTCCAGGGCTGCTGAACTGCTCAGGCCGGAGCCAATAGGAACGTTCCCGGAGACCAGCAGATCCATCCCCCGGATCCGGTCGCCCCTCTTACGGTACTCGGCGATGACTCCCCGGATATAATTGCTCCAAACCGCGTTATCATCCCGCTCGACACGATCCGTATCGAAGCTGGTCGTCTGTCCGTAATCGAGAGAATGGGCCCTGACGAGAGTATCGTTTCGGCCCGAAGCGTAGATCCATATCGCCCGGTCAATATCGACGGGGAGGACGAAGCCGTCGTTATAGTCGGTATGTTCCCCGATCAGATTGACGCGACCCGGCGCCCGGGTCTCAATTTCCGGATTCCTCTGGAAGATCTGTCGGTAGGTCTGGATCATTATATCGAGGTTCATGGGCCTTTCCCTGGCGGGCTTGTTAACTGCGCCAGTCTTTGAGCTTATCGTCTGCCAGGAGCGAAAGTCAACCGATTTCTAAACAAAAGTTAACCGGTTAACTCATCCTCCCGCACGACTGGGGACGAGACCGGCTAAGAGCAATCTCTATCGTCCGTGTTTGTCCGCGTTCGCCCGTGTCCGTCCGTCTCCCTGCGCGTTGCCGGGGCGGTTGCATAGCGAAAAATGGTAAGCAATATCTTGAACCCCGCCCCAAGTACCCCGCTCACGGTCCCGGAGATCTTCGATTGGCCGATTCGGGGCCGATAACGGACCGGCACCTCCAGGATCCGGTAGCCGCCACGGGCCGCGCGGATCTGCATCTCGGTCGTCCAGCCATAGCCGCGATCTTGCATCTGAAGGGCGGCGAGGACTGTCGACCGGATAGCCCGGAAAGGACCGAGATCCGTGTAGCGAAAGCCCCAGAATAAGGCAATCAGCCGGCAGGCCAGCCAGTTGCCGAACACTTGAGGCAAGGTGAGGGAACCCCGCGCGCGGGAGCCGCGGGCGCGGCTTCCGATGACGAAATCGCACCTTTGCTCCGCGATGGGCTTGACCAGTTCTCCGGCCTCCTCGGGATAGTCGCTGTAGTCCCCGTCAATGAAAAGCAGAATGTCGGGGTTCCCGGCACTCCTCACCCCCGTCTGACAAGCCTGGCCATAGCCACGGACCAGCTCCTGTATGACTCGCGCTCCGTGCCGCTCGGCGATCTCGCCCGTCCGGTCGGTCGACCCGTTGTCGACCACGATGACTTCGTCGATCCAACGAGGCAGATCGTCAATCACCTGGCCGATGGCCTTTTCTTCGTTAAGAGCCGGAATGATCGCCTTTACCGTGTGGCCGTTAAGCATCGGTCTTGACTCCGTGGCGATACAGGTCGCCGATTTGCAGGGTGAGAATAGCCCATGCGGGGATATGGACCAGCGCCAGCAGGAACAAGGCATTCGGCGCCGATCGTGACAGGTACGTCAGAACGAGGAGGGGCGCCCAGAACAGAAAGGATGGCCGCCGAAGAAAAGGCGCCAAGGCCAGGGCTGGAACGAAGTACCAGGGATAGACGGTCGGGCCGGCGAGCAGCATCAGCAGGGGAAGGTTTGCAAGTGCGAGAGCGACGGACCCGAGCTCTCTCCGTGCGGCAAGGAACGCGAACCACGCCGATCCTCCCAGCAACAGCGCGAAGAGGATGGCGCGGGAGACAATCCGGCCATCGACCGTTAAAGGGAGTTGCCTCGATATAGAAATGCCCAGGGGCTCGAATAATCGAAATGCGAACTCGTTGGCATCCCACTTCTTAGCGTACGCGACGGTACCGCTGTTCGCCTCGGACCCCATTGATGTCCAGTAAGGAATGAACAGGATTCCGAGCAGGACCGCGAACAGGAGAAGGCTTTTGATCATCCGGGCTCGGCATCCCCAAAAACCGATCGCGAGAAAGGGGACGAGAAGCACAGGCCAAAGCTTGACCGCAACCGCCCCGGCCAGGGCGGCGGCCGCCATGTAAGGTCTCTGTTTCCAGAGCCCCAGCAGGAAGAGGAGAAGGAAGGGAGCCAGGGCGAGGTCCAGGTGGCGGTAGTGATACGTCTCGACGATCAAAAGCGGATTCCAGAGAAAGGTCACCGCCCAGGCGAGCGGCAGGTTCGCACGGCGCAGGAGCACCACGATGAGGAGCCCGGCTGCCAAATCCGGGAGAAACAGGACCACGCGCCAGGCGTTGGAACTGAAGGGGCCGAGCCAATAGCTGAGCGCAAAGAGTCCCTGGGCCACGGGGGGATAGAGTGTCCGCAACTCCGGGTGGTTAACCCGCGCCAGCACCTGGTGTCCTTCCTCGGCCAGAAGGCGCACCTGGGCGGAGTCAGCTTCTCCTCTCAGGATCTGGGCCGGGGAGAACCTGTAAGGACTCACGCCGTGGGCCGAGAGGGCTCCATCCCACATGTAACGGTAATAGTCGGCCTCTCGGGATTCCGGGGTGAAACAGACGACGCCCCGGAGCAGGAGGGCCAGGGCCACCATGAACCAGAGAGCTGACCGGGAATTGGGCAGTTTTCGGGACGCGAGGACCGCAACCAGGTGCACGGTCACGCTGAAGATGTAGAGGGGGAGGTGGGCCCGCGACGGACCATAGCCGTGCGATACCAGAACAAAACCTGTCAGCCCCCCCAGGGTGACCAGTCCCGCCCCCGCCCAGCGTGCATTCATAAGCGCCAATTTTTAGCTGCCCGGTGACCACTGCCTGCTGCCCGCGCTGACCACTGACCGGGTTCGCCGCCGCAAGTCAGCGGTCAGAAGGTGTGAAAATCGAAGTTGTCGGCAACCGTGGGTCCCATCTCCAGATCACACCTCCTCAGCGGTCAGCGGGCAGCGGCTCTGCCGCCGCCTCCTCCAAATGCTCAAAGTCCAATTGAATCATGATGGAGGGATCATCGCGGTTGAACTCGTAGCAGTGCCGGCACTGACGGGGCGGATAGTGACTGACCATCGCGGCCCGCAGAGACTGAGCCTCCGATCCGTTCCACACCTCCTCGAAGCTCTTTTCGTAGAGGTTGCCGTAAACCGGACTCAGGTAGCAGCAAGGACGGACCTGCCCGTCCGGCTCCACATAGATGCTGGTCCAGGGCTTTTGGCAGAGTGATGGTTCGGTCGGAAAATCGACGGCTTCGCGCTCTTTGAGAAAACTGAGCAAGCCGCGTCCCCGATTCAGATAGACCATCCGAAGCTCGTTAGCGAACGAAACACCGAGCTCTGCAGCTAGTTTCTCGGCCATCAGTGCATATCTTCTAGTAAGCCCCGGGTAATGGAGAAGCGAGTCTTTTACCCAGCTGCGGCGGTAAACCTGCGTTGGGGTGGCCTGAACGGCGGAAACCCCTTTAGCATGCGCGAACCGGATGAAGTCGGGCAGCTCTTCAATGTTACGGCGCGAGAAATTAGGGGTAAGGTTGATCCGGGGCAGCTCGCTCCCGTGCTTCCGTTTGGTTTCATTAACCAGGTCGATAGCGGCCATCACGGCCTCGAAGCGGGCATTGACCCGAAGTGATTCGTACAATTCCTTCTTCAGGCTCTCGATCGAGATGGAGATCTCGTCCACCCGCTTCTCCACGAAAAGCTCTGCCAGCCTGGCGTCGATGAGAACCGCGTTGGTCGTAATCAGTACGACGCACTCGCTGGCCCGCCGCACCAGGGTGAGGATCCGGCCCAATTCCGGGTTTATCAGTGATTCACCCGGACCGGTCAGGGACAGATATTTCCAATACTTCATGTAGGGCTCGAGCCGCTCGAACAATTCGACTGGATTCTTCTCCAGTCTTCGATCCTGCAGATGGACGAAGCCCTTTTCTCGGTAGGCGGCGGCCAGACAGAAGGGGCAGCGGAGGTTGCAGCGGTTATCGGCGCCGATCTGAATATGAAACGGGTACGAGCTCAGCTCGATTTTTCTGGCCAGATATTCCTGACTGTTCAGTTGTTGGTTCGCTTCTGAAATCGTCGCAAGCTGGGGTAACACCAGAGGATTATACTATGGGCCGAAGGGGCCACCGGCGAGAGGGGAGGACGTCATGGCGATGATCGATGTCCCACCGGATTGGGAGCGGTTGGCTGAAACCTGCCTTGCCGATCGCTTGCGGAAAATAATGGTGGTGGGTGCTGCGGACCGCGGGAAGAGCACTCTGTGCCGCTTCCTGGTTTCCTGTCTCGCCCAAGCGGGGGCAGGCTCGGTCTTGGTTGACGCCGATGTGGGTCAGAAGGATGTCGGTCCTCCGGCGTCGATCACTCGCGGTTTCCTGCGTGCGGCTTCCGATCCTTATTCGCTCGAAATGGACGCCCTTTACTTCATTGGCGCGACGACTCCGGTCCGGCATCTGTTGCCAATGGTGATAGGCACCCGATCCCTCGTGAATGCGAGTCGCGAAGGGTTCGTGGTCGTCAATACCACAGGTTTCGTGCGGGGGGTCGGATATGCCCTGAAGAGCTACAAGATAGAGGCTCTCCGGCCGGACCTCCTGATCGTTGTAGACCCCGGCGGGGAAACGGCGGCTATCACCTCGTCCTTCCCGCAGCGCCGCACGGTTCGACTGACTCCCTCCGCCCGTGTGGTGGTAAAAAGCCGGGAAACCAGGCGAGCGGCTCGGGAACGCGCATTCTCGGGCTACTTCGCCGGAAGCTCAAGAATTGAGCTTCCAATCGACGCCCTGACATTTCAGCGCGATCCCGGTTTTGTCGCCGCCCTGGCTCTGACCCAAGGTGCGCGCAGAACCAGATTCTCGCTTCCGCAGCCGAACCTCCTTTGTGGCTTGTGTGACGGAGACCAGCGCTGTCTGGGGTGCGGCATACTCCTGTCCTTGGATCTTCGGGCCGGTATCATCTCTTTTCTGACTCCGGTGCCGGCGGCCCGAGTCCAGATTGTCCAGTTTGGTGATCTCTACCTGAATCCGGACGGCGAAGAACTGGGCCGCCGCCGGTGAGGGACTTGCGGTGACCTTGGCGAAAGGACCTCAAGGACTCCAAAGACCTCAATGACCAGATCGAAAGGACCTCAAGGACCTCAAGGACCTCAAGGACGAGATCGAAAGGACCTCAAGGACCTCAAAGACTTCAATGACCAGATCGGGTCAACGTCCTTGAGGTCTTTGGGGTCCTTGAGGTCCTTTGGACCTAGTTAACGGCTTACCT
>RPQK01000492.1 GCA_003819755.1 Acidobacteriota bacterium
AGCCCCCGCAAAGCACCGTCGAGAATCACCGCCAATGTTCTACGACTTTGAGACCAAGCGCCTGCGCGGCTTCGCGTCCCTGCCTCTCATCCATCAAGAGACGTTCGGCGCCGAGCTCCAGAGCCAGTGCGATAGCCTCACGCTCTCCTGGGTCCAGTGACAGATCGGCAGGTATCGACCGCGGTGCCGCGACCTCCAACCAAGGGGGCGGACGGCTGGCCCACGCGGCAGCCGGCGACCGCTCGTGACGCAGTTCCGCCAGGACGGTGGGCGGAATGAACACTTGACCGTATAGCTGCGGCAGGCAGTCCGCGATGTCAATCGCGACAAGGTATGCCAGCGGACCAGTATCGGACACAATAATCACGAGCGGTGCAACTCACGAAGCGAGGCCAAGTCCGCCTCTACGTCCGACAGCGACATGGGAAGCGAGGGCCCCTTTGCCCTTTAGAAAAGCATGGGCGTCGAACAATGACATTCCCAAGAGCGCGGCTGCCTGGCGGGACGTGATTCGCCCTTCACGAAACCAAGCCGCCGCGAGGTCTTGCTTGGCCCTTTCCTCCAGGCCCTTGCCGAGCTGGCGCCTGAGCGTCGATTCAACGTCGGCGGGAAGGTTGATACAGAGCGTCACGACGCAAGTATAGCATGGTGGACCGCCCGGCTAGACGCTCGTCGGCACAACCGAAACCTCGTTCGGTTGTGCTGGCCCAGCTACTGGACAAAGAGCATGACATCGAAGATTTCAGAAGAGTGAGGTCCCGTTCCTGGAGCTGAATAGTCTAGACACGGCACCGGGAACGGATTTTGGAGGAACCAGGAGGCGGTGGCAAGAACCGACGAGGCTATCGTAGTAGTCCCGCATCCATGACCCGGGCACCCGAAGGAACCTGGCGACATCGGAAGAAAGATCGATGTTTGCGGTCGGCTCAACGGCCACTGGCGGTTCCGGCTTTGAGGAGGACTGGGTTGGCGATCTCCCCTACCCCTCCGAACAACTGCTTATAGGAAAAGTAGTCATTTCGGCCGAGACCGCCAATGGTCTGGCTCTCGTCAGGGTGTAATGTCAACGCCGGATGTTGGTTTACTGCATCTCGCAACGCAGGCGTTCAGTCATCCACTGATTGCCTAGGAATGGACAGGGCCCTGGCGCTCAGGATGCAATGTTCTTCCTAGTCATCTCTTCATTCAGCGGAAGAGACTAGCAGCGAATTCGGCTAGGAACTGTCGCCAGATGAACCAGTAGCCTGCCCCCGGTGCAGTGTGATAGGAAGTGTTCAGGCCGACCTTCTTTGCGAGTGACGAGAGTGTCGCGGAGCCCTTAAACGCAAAATCCGTGGTTCCCCCACCTATCCAGTAAAACTCCACACCGGAATCCTTGAGTCTGGTCAGTGCGGCGGCGAATCCAGGAGTATCCTGGGCCGCCCGCGCTCCAAACCGGGATCCAGCCGAACACGCCGGCATCGTTGTTCGTCGCCTGGATGATCTGCATGCCTCCCATCGACGGACCGGCAATGGGGCGGCTACCCTTGTGCGAAATCACGTGCGGGACGTCCGGTTTGAATTCCCACACGTCTGACCCTGGACCCGAAATCATCAGCAGGTTGTCGGTTCCCGTCGTGCTGATACTCGCCGTTGCCCGGATCAAGGACCTTGACACCGTCCACATTAATCCCCGAGAGTTTCTCGGGGGGAGACAACCCGCTGGCACTGCGGGGCCTGGACACCGGTGCGCCGGAATCTGCATGGCCTTGGAAAGAAGCGCCAGTACTGCGGCGCTCTTCCGGAACATAGACTTGGCAGTCATCATTTCTCCTTCGGTCTTTGAAGCGGAGGCTCTATCGGTCAGACGGCGTCCCCGGCTTAGGCTTTGGCCAGTTCATTCGTTCGGGCGCGAGGATCGACATCAGCTCTTTGTCGTGGTGGTTGCGCACCACGCAGGTATTGTCGAAGATCATCGTGGCGCCAGTTACACGCGTGTAGGCCGGCCAACTGGGCAAGCCTTTGTGGTTGGGATTTCCGGTGCGTGCAAAATTGATCCAGGCCTGGCTTACTTTGTCAGCCAATGCGCGTGCCTGTTTACCGCCACCGTGAACCTGCTCGGTTATGTCTATGTTGTTAAAAACGAAAGGGATCTCCATGCAGTGATTCGCCCGGTTCCGCCCGTCCATCACAGGCGATTGCCAGGAAAACAAATACAGGTAGGCTGGGGCTCCATTCTGGTCTGCTTTCATTTGGGCTGTGGCGATGGCGCCGGGACGGAAAAAGCTCTCCACGAACAACCAGTCTTCGGTCTTCATGCCGGGGTAGGCCTTCTGATACGCGGCAACCAGCGCGTCGGCCTGGGCGCCATACTTCTCCCTGAAGTAGGCTTTTAACTGATCGAAGCTCCAGTTGCCGCTCTCCCGCAATTTCGGATCGAAGGCCGCCATGGGTATTTCGTTCAGCGTGGTGCCGACCATCACGGGAATGTCTTTGGCGAGAGAAGGCGCCGAGGAACCGAAAGGCTGAACGGGAATGTAATCGTCATCCAGCACCGGAGCCCACATAAGCGCGGAACGGCCGAAGAATCCCTTGTGCCCTCGCTCTTCGCCGGCCTTGCTCAGCGCTTTTTGAGAGGCCTCGTTCAGTTCGCCGTAGGCTATTGTCTGCAGCCGATCCACACTGGAGGCATTGAGACCGAGGTTCTGAAGCGTGAGTTCCGCGACCCGCCGGCTCGTTTTCGAATCGCGGACAGTCATTCCCATCTCGCGAACAGATCCGCTTTGGATGATCGCCTTGTGAAACAGGCCCTTAGCAGCCGGGGTGGCCATTAGGGTAGTCACTTTGCCTCCACCGCCCGATTGCCCGAAGATGGTCACATTGCCGGGATCGCCGCCGAAATTGGCGATGTTGGCCTTGACCCAATCCAGTGCAGCAACCAGGTCCATAATTCCGAGATTTCCGGAATATCGGTACTTGTCGCCGTATGCAGACAGATCCAGAAACCCAACCACATTCAGGCGATGGTTGACCGTGACGACAACCACGTCCCCTTTCCGGCTCAGGTTCTCGCCTTCATAGGCCACCTGCTCGATCGATGAGCCCCCTGAAAATCCACCGCCGTGAAGCCAGACCATGACAGGGCGTTTTTTGCCGTCGTTGATTCCCGGGGTCCAGACATTCAGGTTCTGGCAATCATCTTTGGGGATTCCGTAGCGGTGGGGCGTCAGGAATTCCCCGACATCATCGATTCGGTCGGAGTTGACCTGTGGAGAAACATAACTGTACGTCAGCGCAGTACGAACTCCTTCCCATTTGGGCACCTTGGCCGGCGGCATGAAACGCTCCGCTTTGGCGTACGGTATGCCTCTGTACGTGTAGATTCCGTGGTGGATAAAGCCCTGAACCTTTCCGGATTCGGTATCGACGACAGCAACCTTCGAAGAGGCTACAAGGGGATCAGAACCAGCCGACTTGGCTTGTGCAACAGAAAGCGCAACTGACGCGATCATGAGTACGCAGAAAACACTGGCAATCCATTTCATGACAGAATCCTCCTGAAGTCGTTTCAATCAGTCCTCGTCAAAACGCTGAAACCAGTCCATCCGGCGGATGGGACCTACCGGAAGAGCATGGGGGCCAGGTCAGCGAGCGAATCTCGCCACACCTTCCACTCATGCGAACCGGCGTACTCCTTGAACGTTAGATTGACACTCCGGGCTCGCAAATCCTCGACGACCTTCCTGTGGAAGGGCATTCGGGGATCCTCGGTACCGCACGAGAAAAAGAGCAGTTTCAGCTTTTTGTTCGTCGCTGCGCGATCCCCGCCATGGCCGGGAAAGATCTTCTCAATCTCAAAGGGAGCATAGCCGGGGGAACCGCCGAATAACCCCGAGCTGAACTGAGCCACGGTCGCAAAGGTATCCCGCCGTTTCAGGCCGACGTTGATTGCAATGCCGCCTCCCATCGAGAGGCCCGCAATGGCCCGGTTTTCCCGGCCTGGTTGCACGCGGTAGTTCTTCTCGACGAAGGGAATGATATTGCTCACGATCTCCTTCTCCGCCCGGTCATAGTCCTGAACGGGTATTGCGGGGTGGCGGCCGCCCGGCTGGCCGCCACCCCATGCAACAGGAGCGCCGCGCGGGCCGCCGACATCCAGGGCCGCAGTCTCGTTCCAATTGGCATTCGGCATCACCACGATCATCGGCATGGCCTTCCCCTGCGCGATGAGGTTGTCCAGGATCACGTTCACGTTTCCCATGCTGCTCCACGCCTCCTCGTCTCCGCCGCCACCATGGAACAGGTAGAGCACCGGGTACCTATACTTGCTCCCCTCATATCCGGCCGGCGTATAGACGAGCGTGCGCCGGCCGGCCTGCAACGCGCTCGACGGGTACCAGACGGCCGATACGGTTCCATGCGGTATTTTGCCGGTCTGCAAGAGCGCCGCCGCAGCGCCGGGGACCAGCACCGAGTTCATATAGCGCCTCCCGTCCCTTACAACGTTATAGTTGCCGGTGTCGAGCGTCGTCACTCCGTTGACGGAGAAGGTGTAGTTCCAGACGCCGGGATCGAGCGGGCCGGTCGTGACTGTCCAGTTCCCCGAAGCTTGCTTGGTCATCGCCACCCCGCGTCCGCCTTGCCAGTTTCCGTTGAGCACCACCTCGGTGGCTTTCGGGGCGACCAAGCGGAACGTAACCCGGCCGTGCGCGGATACCTCGGCCGACCGGGGCGGCGGAGCCGGCTGTTCCCCAACCGTCCCACTCCTGCCGCGTCGCTCCTCCTGTAGCCGGTCCAAAGGCGTCCGCGCGCCGCAAGTGGCGGCAAACACGGCAATTACTACTGCGATTTGAATCAGCGTCACGGATTCTCCCAATGGTGCAGGCTTCGCTGTTCGCTTCTTGCTCAAGAGGATTGAGCGAGGAGCTCAAAGGTGCCCCGCAGCTTGATATCGCGGGAAGAGGAGCCGACCTGCACCTCAAAGCCGCCCGGGTCGGCCACCCATTGTTTTGTTTCTTCGTCGTAGTAAGACAGAGAGCTAGCGTCCAGCGAGAGGGTAACTGTTCTGGATTCGCCCGGCTTCAGCACGACCCGTCTGAACGCCTTAAGTTCCTTCTCCGGTCGATCCATCGCAGACTGCACGTCACGCACGTACAGCTGAACGGTCTCCGTCCCTTCCCGGGTCCCGGTATTGCGAAGGGTCAGGGTCACGTCCACTGCTTGTCCTTTGGAAGCTTTCTCCGGCAACAGGCGCAGGTCACTATACTCGAAGGATGTAAACGACAGCCCGTAGCCGAACGGGAACAGAGGCACGACGTTCTTCTTGTCGAAGTACCGATACCCCACGTAGATTCCTTCGGCGTACTCTACAGTCATGTCGCTGCCCGGATAGTTTCCGAAAGCGGGCGAGTCTTTCCATTCCCGCGGGAAGGTTACGGGCAATCTGCCCGACGCATCGACATCGCCGAACAGGACCGCCGCAATTGGCCGGCCTGTTTCCTGTCCGGGAAACCACGCCTCCGCCAGCGCGGGGACCCGGGTAACCCAGTTATTCATCAGGACTGGGCCTCCGGAGTTCAGAACAACAATAGTTCTCCGATTCGCCCCCGCTACCGCCTGAATGAGCTCTTCCTGCCCTGACGGCAGCTCCAGTTTCCGGTCCGTCATCTCTTGCTCGGTTTCCGCTGAATACCCGGCGAAAATGATCGCAACGTCCGATTTGGCGGCCAGCGAAACGGCCTCCGATAGGAGGGTCGCACGTGCTTCTGGTGTGTCCTTATCCTTTTGCTCACCTTCCATGAAGCAGCCCAGAGCGTATCGAACCTGAATCTTGTCGCCTGCACGCTCTCTCAGTGCATCGAGAGGAGTGACCGGTTCTATTTTGGGTGTTACCCGTGAACTTCCCCCACCTCCCGTCCGGGCTATCGCCGCATTGGGACCGATCACAGCCATTGACCGTATTTTGGCCGTGTCGAGCGGCAACAATCTGCCTGAGTTTTTCAGTAGAACGATGCTTTCAGTGGCTGCCTGCCTTACTAAAGCCTGGTGGGCCGGCGTATCCACCGCGTTAGTGAGTGTTTCGGGTTGATCGAAGACACCCTTTGTGAA